>NZ_LUUM01000224.1:0-109845 GCF_001644125.1 Methylosinus sp. R-45379 | reverse complement strand
CGCCGCCAAGATCGCGAAAGAGCAGGGCGTCGATCTCTCCGGAATCGTCGGCTCCGGCAAGCAGGGTCAGCTGCTGAAGGGCGATGTTCTCGCCCTCGCGGCGCGCCCCGCGCCCGCCGCGCCAGAGCCGGTGAGCGCCCCGCCGGCGCCGCGCCCGGCCGCCCCGCCGGCCGACGCCGAGCGCGAGGAGCGGGTGCGCATGTCGCGCCTGCGCCAGACCATCGCCAAGCGCCTGAAGGAAGCGCAATCCAACGCCGCCATGCTGACCACCTTCAACGAGGTCGACATGTCCGCGGTGATGGCGCTGCGCAATCGCTACAAGGATTTGTTCGAGAAGAAGCATCAGGTGAAGCTCGGCTTCATGGGCTTCTTCGTGAAGGCCTGCTGCAAGGCGCTGGAGGAAGTGCCGGCCGTCAACGCCGAGATCGACGGCGCCGACGTCATCTACAAGCATTATTGCCACATCGGCGTCGCCGTCGGCACGGACAAAGGCCTCGTCGTGCCGGTGGTGCGCGACGCCGACCGCATGAGCGTCGCCGAGATCGAGAAGGCGATCGGAGATTTCGGCAAGAAGGCGCGCGACGGCCGGCTCGATCTCGATGATCTGACCGGCGGCACTTTCACCATCTCCAATGGCGGTGTCTATGGCTCGCTGATGTCGACGCCCATTCTCAACGCGCCGCAATCCGGCATTTTGGGCATGCATAAGATCGAGGAGCGGCCGGTCGTCATCGCCGGCAAGATCGAGATTCGCCCGATGATGTATCTCGCTCTCTCCTATGACCACCGCATCGTCGATGGCAAAGAGGCCGTCACCTTCCTGGTGAGGGTCAAGGAGCAGCTCGAGGACCCCGCGCGCCTCGTCCTTGATTTGTGACGGTTTCGCGAAAAAATCTGGGACGGCGCCCTCAAAATCCGCCGTCCTGATGCACAGATATCTCCCGTGCTACGATTGTAGGCGTCCGCCGGGCGGGTCGATACGACCGCCGAGGAGTGTGAGATGGAAGTCAAGACCGCGACCGAGAGAAGAATTCCCCTGCTGACCCCCGAGCAATTCGCGCATCTGGGCGATGGAGCGATCGCCTATGTGCGGACGATGAGCTCGGAGGATGTCAAGCGGCTCTATCCTCAGGCCCCGGCCATAGAGCCCGGCCTGACGCTTTTCGCGCTGCTCGGCGCGGACGGCACGCCGATCGTCCTCGCCGACACGGAAGAGGGCGCCCTCGCCAACGCCTGGCAGCAGCAGCTGCAGACCGTCAGCCTCCATTGAGGCTGACGGGTGGACGAAAATCCGCTAAGCTCTGCTCGTGACGCGCTGCGGCGCGGCTCCTATGGTCGAGGCCAATGGAGGTTTTCATGAGCGATTCGCTGTTGGATCGAAACAAGATCATGATCGAGCCACAGACAGACGAAAGCGCGAAAGCGGGCGCGGCCGGCGACGGGCTGGAGCGGCTTTTTCGGCCGATCGTCGATTTCATCCGCTCGATGGCCGATGGAGTCGAGTCGATAAGACCGCTCGAGGACGATATTCGGACGATGTCGGCCCAGGCGCAAAGACTGTCGAAATCGATGCAGGATTATGGCTCGGAGCTGCGCGGTTACGGAGCCTGGGCGAAAAAGTTCTAACGTTTTTTTCAGTCGGTTTATTTTACGGAGCGGGCCGCTTTGTTCGGAGGCACGAAGGATACTCTGGCGCAGCTCGCGGCGCGGCTGGCGGAACTCTATAAGGAAATCGTGACGACGACGGTGCAGTTCGACGAGTTGCGTCGATACACCAAGGAATCGCTCGACGAATTCAAGCGCCTGCTCGAGCGGCAGAGCGACAAGATCGACCGCATAGAACGTGAGCGGATCACGGCCGAGGCCGAGCTGACGGCGAGAATCAGATTTCTGGAGGGGCGGTTGGATGTGTTGAGCGAAAAAGCGCTCCATATCGCCGTGGCGGACATAGCCGCGGGCTATGTGAAGCGCGGAGGCGACGGAGAAGCCGTCAAGCGGCTCACCGACGGGAGCTGACGGCGCCGAGATTGCTTCGCTCTTCCGGACTTTGTAGCGATTCCGAGGAGGGAACGGTATGGAAGAGCCGACACGCGAAATCTTCGCCGTTTGCCATGTGAATGATGTCGCAAAACGCCGGGCCGTCGGCTATGTGCTGGCCCGCGTCAATGACGAGGGCAAGACTGTGCCTTTCCCGGTCGTCATCGTGCGGCACGTCGGCAAATATTATGGCTATGTCAACCGCTGCCCGCACCAGGGCAGCCGGCTGGATTTCGAGCCGAAATCCTTCCTGGACCCGACGCAGCGCTTCCTGCTCTGCGGCAAGCATGGCGCGCAATTCGACATTCCGACCGGCGTCTGCAACGACGGTCCCTGCGTCGGCGCGCAGCTCGAGAAGGTCGAGGTGGTCATAGATGATAGCGAGGTCTGCCTCGCCGGCGTCACCATCGCCGAGGAGGACGGCCTCGATCGCGAGGAGAACGACGTCTATCCGGAGGTGGTCATCACCGCGGACTAACGGTCCCGTCATCGTCTCCATTCTGGACCTTTCTGCTCGATCGGCGCCGGCCTAGACTGCGCCGATCCGCATTTCGTCCCGCGAGGAAACGATGAAGACCGCGCTCGCCATTCGCCATGTCGCATTCGAGGATCTCGGCAGTTTCGCCGAGCCGATCGCCGCGGCGGGCTATTCGATCCGCTATGTCGAGGCGGGGATGCAGCCGATCCCCGCCGAGGCGGCCGACGCCGATCTCGTCATCGTGCTCGGCGGGCCGATCGGCGTCTATCAAACCGAGGAATATCCGTTTCTGGCGGATGAGGCCGCTCTGCTACGCGCCCGGCTCGGGCGTGACGCGCCGACGCTCGGCATTTGTCTCGGCAGCCAGCTGATGGCGGCGGCGCTCGGCGCCCGCGTTTATCCGGGCGGCGCCGGCAAGGAGATCGGCTTCGCGCCGATAAGCCTGACGCAGGCTGGGCGCGACAGCGCGCTCGCCGCTCTGGTCGAGCCCGAGGCCGAAGTGCTGCATTGGCACGGCGACACTTTCGACCTGCCGGATGGCGCGGTTCTTCTGGCTTCTTCGGCGCTCTATGCGCATCAGGCCTTCGCCGTGGGGCGACGCGGCCTCGCTTTGCAGTTTCATCCAGAGGCGGAGAGGGACAGCCTCGAGCGCTGGTTCATCGGCCATACGGCCGAGCTTTCCGCCGCCGGCGTCTCCATCGCCGGCCTGCGCGCCGCCGCGGCAGCCAAAGCGCTGGGCCTTTCCGAGCGCAGCCGGCGCTTCATCGCGCATTGGCTCGCCGATATCGTCGAATAGCCGACAAAAAGGCGCGGTCCGCGGACGCCGGGAATGCGTCGGTGGACCGCGCGAGAGCGACGCCGTCGGGCCGAGACGACGTCGCTGCCTTTCAAGCAGAAATCAGCCGCGAACCGAGACCTTGCGGAACGGATTCTCGTGGTTCGTCAAGAAGGCGTGACCGAACTCGGTCTTGTTCCACTCGACGGACTCGGCCGGCAGGAATTTCAGCGCGGTGATGGTGATGGGGAAATCCTTGGTGGCGGAAACGCTCGCCAGCTTGATCTCCGTATTGCCGGGGCCGACCGAGAGATCGACGACGGCCGCGCCATCGGCCTTGGAAAGGCGCGCCCAGCCGGGCGTGCCGATGCCAGAGGCGACGACCGTGGCTTCGGCGAACAGCGGCGCGGCGGCGCCATCGGCGGCGTCCGGGCCGAAAGCGGGAGACTGGAACGTGAAGGTCGCCATCACCTCGCTGCGGGTGATCTTATGGTCCGGTCCGATCGGACGTCCCGTCGAATACAGAACCAATTTACCGCCATCGAGCGCCGCCTTGATATCGTCGAGCGTCGCCGAAGCGAAAGCCTCCGCCAGTCTCATATCGCTTTCTCCACTTTGCGAAATGCACGCCGCTTTTGCGACAAAAGCGACATGCGGGACAGGTTCTCATCCCGAGCGTCGCAATTGTCGTGCCGCGCGTCTCACAATTTCAGGAGATCATAAGTCTCAGCCGCCGAATAATTTCTCGAAAATGTTCTTCTCCTCCCGTGAAGGGCCGCGCCGGCGCGCCGGGGTCTGGTTCGGAATGTCGGCCGGCGGCAGCAGCGCCTCGACCCCATGGACCGAGCCGGTGACGCTGTCGTCCTCCTCATCGCGGGCCTGGCGGCGACGCGAGGGCTTTGGCGGCTCGGGCTCTGGATCGGAGGAGAAGAAATCGAGCAAGGGCGCGATCGGCGAGGCGCTCTCCGCCGTGGCGGGCGAGCGCCAGGAGCCGGAGGGCAGCGCCGCGACCGGCACGCCCTGGTGCGCGGCCTTCATGAAGCGGCTCCAGACCTCGACCGGCAGATTGCCGCCCGAGACCTTCTTCGTCGGCGAATTGTCGTCATTGCCGAGCCAGACGCCGGCGACCAGATGTGGCGTGTAACCGACAAACCAGGCGTCGCGGAAATCCTGGCTGGTGCCGGTCTTGCCGGCGGCGCGCCAGCCCGGCAGCTCCGCCTTGCGCGCCGTGCCGGTGGAGAGCGTCTCCTCCATCATCGTGTTCATCATCGCCACATATTGCGGCTCGATCACGCGGCCATTGCTGGAGCCCTTGCGGAAATAGAGCTGCTTGCCGCCGGCGGTGCGCACTTTGACGATGATATGCGGCTGCACGCCGACGCCGCCATTGGCGAAGGGCGCATAGGCCGTGACCAGCTCGAGCGGCGTCACCTCCGACGTGCCGAGCGATATGGAGGCGTTGGGCTGCAGCTCGGAAGCGACGCCGAGCCGATGCGCGGTCTTCACCACCGTTTTCGGCCCCACCTCGAGGCCGACGCGCACCGCCACTGTATTGAGCGACAGCGCCAGCGCCTTGGTGAGCGTGACCGGGCCGAAATATTCGTGGCTGTAATTCTCCGGCTGCCAGCCTTTCACATTGATCGGCCCGTCCTCGCGCACCGTGTCCGGCGTGAGGCCATGCTCGAGCCCGGCGAGATAGACGAAAGGCTTGAAGGCCGAACCCGGCTGCCGCTTGGCGGAAACGGCGCGGTCGAACTGGCTCTCGGCGTAATTGCGGCCGCCGACCAACGCGCGAATGGCGCCATTGGGATCGAGCGCCACCAGCGCGCCCTGGCTGACGCCGAATTTGTCGCCCTTCTTGTCCAGCTCCTCGGCGATCGATTTCTCGCCGACCTCCTGGAGCTTACGATCCAGCGTCGTCGTCACGACAATGTCCTGGTCGATGGCGCCGATCGTGTCGTCGAGCATGTCCATCACATAATCGGCCGCGTAATTTATGGAGCCCGCGCCGCGCTCCCGATGCGCGACGGCCGGGCGGCCGAGGGCGAGCTTGGCCATCGCCTCGGTGATATGGCCTTCCTGCGCCATCGCCGTCACCACCTGCGCCGCGCGCTCGGTCGCCCCTTCCGGATTGCGATCCGGCGCCAGCTTGCTCGGCGCCTTCATCAGGCCGGCGAGAACGGCCGCCTCGGCCAGCGTCACCTGGTTCGCGCCATGGCCGAAATAGCGCTGCGCCGCCGCCTCCACGCCATAGGCGCCGGAGCCGAAATAGACGCGGTTGAGGTAGAGCTCGAGAATCTGGTCCTTGGAATATTTATGCTCGAGCCAGAGGGCGAGGATCGCCTCCTGGATCTTGCGCGTGATGGTGCGCTCCTGGGTGAGGAACAAATTCTTGGCGAGCTGCTGGGTGAGCGTCGAGCCGCCCTGCATGCCGCCGCGGCCGGTGACATTGCGCGTCAGAGCGCGGGCGATGCCGATCGGATCGACGCCCCAATGCGAGTAGAAGCGCCGATCCTCTATGGCGACGAAGGCCTTGGGCAGATAGGGCGGCAGATCGCCGAGCCGCACCGCCGCCCCGCCCGTGTCGCCGCGATTGGCCAGCAATTCGCCGTTCGCCGCCAGAATGGCGATATTGGGCGGGCGCTTGGGCACCGCCAGAGTGTCGATCGGCGGCAGCTGCGCCGCATGATAGACAAAGACGCCGCCGACGCCGATCACGCCCCAGATGGAGAGCACGGCGCCCCAATAGACCAGCCCGCCGAGGCCGAAGCCACCGCCCCGCTTGGACTTTTTCGGCTTGGCGGCGCGCGGCGGCGGAGCGTCGCCCGGATCGTCCTCCGGCGGCTGCGCGCTTTTGCCCGATGCGCTCGTGCCTTTGCGTTTGGGTTTCGCCATGCGATCCTCTCGCGGGTCGGCGCGAAGCTCGCCGTTCCCGTCGCCGTCGAAACGCGGTTCGCGGCGTTGTTTCTCGCGCGCCATAGGGGTCCGCCGCCTCGGGTTTCCTCTGCGCCGCGGCGCCATGCGCGCGGTCGACGCCGACACTAGCTGTAATGCTGTCGATTTAAGGGCCGGTTAAGCAAAGAAGGCGGGGGCGCCACGCTTCGCCGCAATAGGAACTTATGCACAGAGCGCCGTCGATCCTCCTGCAGGTCTTGCGCTATCCGTCGCGGCTTGCGAAAATCCCGCCCTTGGTATGAAAAACGCGGCACGGATCGAGCGCAATGAAAGTCACCATCGAGAGAGCGGCGCTGCTGCGCGCCCTCGGCCATGTTCACCGTGTGGTGGAGCGGCGCACGACAATTCCGATCCTCGCCAATGTGCTCATCGACGCCACGGCGGGCACGCTGATGCTCAAGGCGACCGATCTCGATCTCGAGATCACCGAGAAGGTCCCCGCCGACGTCGGCCAGCCGAGCGCCACCACTCTGCCGGCCCATACTCTTTATGATATTGTCCGCAAGCTGCCGGAGGGCGCGCAGGTCTCGATCGAGGGAACCGGCGAGCAGGGCCAGCTCACGCTACGCTCGGGCCGCTCGCGCTTCAATCTGCAGAGCCTGCCGGAGAGCGATTTTCCCGATGTCACCTCGGGCGAGTTCACGCACAGCTTCTCGCTCGCGCCGGCGGACCTCAAGAAGCTGATTTTAAAGACGCAATTCGCCATCTCCAGCGAGGAGACGCGCTATTATCTCAACGGCATCTTCCTGCATTCGACGGAGGTGGACGGCCATCAGCTGCTGCGCGCCGTGGCGACGGACGGCCACCGTCTGGCGCGGGTCGAGCTGCCGGCGCCGGCCGGCTCGGCGGGAATGCCCGGCGTGATCCTGCCGCGCAAGGCGGTCGCCGAGGTGCTGCGCCTCGTCGAGGACGCCGAGGGCGCGGTGGCGATCGAGCTCTCCGCCAATAAGATGCGCTTCTCCTTCGGCGAGACCGTGCTGACGACCAAGCTCATCGACGGCACTTTCCCGGACTATGGCCGTGTCATTCCGGCCAATAACGACAAGCGCCTCACCGTCGAGCGCGGCGTGTTCCGCGAGGCGGTGGATCGCGTCTCCACCATTTCATCGGAGCGCGGCCGCGCGGTGAAGCTGGCGCTCTCGGAAGGAAAGCTGGTGCTTTCTGTCACCAATCCCGACCAGGGCTCGGCGGTGGAGGAGATCGAGGCCGATTACGACGGCCCGCCGATCGATATCGGCTTCAACTCCCGCTATCTGCTCGATATCGCCGATCAGCTCGACAGCGACACGGCGCTGTTCCGCCTCGCCGATCCCGGCTCGCCGACGCTGATCCAGGACCGCGACGGCGCGAGCGCGCTCTATGTGCTGATGCCGATGCGGGTGTGAGGTCCGCGCGGGCGGAGGGGAAGCGGCTCTCGACGGTTGCGAGATTTCAGGCGTTGTCCAGGCCGAGCTCGACGCGCTTCTTCCGTGGGAGCCCTCGCGAGACGATCGAATACGATTCGCGGATGTAGACGCGCAGCTCGGCGTCCGAGAGGCCCGGCTCCGCGAAATGCTGTATCCATTTCAAGCCGCGGGAGGCGAGATAGGGCGCGGGACGCAGGCCGGGTTGCTCCTTGAGCATCTCATAGGCGACGTCGCCGACCTTGAAGGTGAAGCGCGGCTGGCCTTCGTCCCAGCCGCCGATCGCGAAAACCTTCCCGCCGACCTTCCAGACATGCGAGCCGCCCCATTGCACCACATGGCTGGCCGCCGGCAATGCGCCGCAGAACGCGTTGTAATCGTCATATGTCATGTGCGCCGACTTTCTGGGGGCCTCGTCACTTCACCTCGAATTCCACCATCTCTATCGTCGTCGCGCCGGCGTTGCGCAGCGCGCGGGCGGGGCCGGCGTCGCGCCATTGGAAATCGCCCGGCTGCAAGGCCATGTTCTGCCCGGCGCCGGCGGCGTCCATCTCGATCAGCTCGCCGCCTTCCACCACGATCCGCACGCCGGCCGCGCTCTGCGTGAAGGCGGGTGTGGTCTCTCCCGGCTTCAGCGAGAGGCGCCAGCCGCGTAGGCGCTCATTGTCGATGATCTGCATAAAGCCGGCGGGACGCTCCGAGGGCGCACGGCCGAGCGGCGTCTTTTGCAAAAGTTCGAAGCCGACGATGCTCAGCGGCGCATCCCCGACATTTTCCGCTCTGTGAGTGAGGCTCTGTTTGGAAAAAGCCCCGAAGCCCACCGCGCCGCGGGGCCAACGGATCGACGTGGGCGCGGGGTCGCCCCAATTCTGGACGAGGGTCGGGCTCTCGCGCACCACCACATAGGCGAAATCGCGCGAATGCTCGTGATAGGGCGCGACGCGATGCGGCGGCAGCAGCACATTCAGCATGGCGACCGTCTCATTGCGGAAGGCCGGCACATGAAAGGGCGTCCGCTCCACGGGAAGGATTTGCCCCTGCGCCGCGCCGCCCGCATCGAGCGCCGCGGCCGGCGCGGCGGCGAGCGCCGCGACGAGCAGAAGGGAAAAAGAAAATGTCCGCGTCACGCGCGTCTCCTGATGAAAGCCCGAGCCTTGCCAAAGATAGGGCCGTGACGCAATCTCGCCGCGCAGGCCGGACCATGCGAGCGCCATGACATATCTCCTCACGCATTTCTGGGCCTGGGGCGTCTCGGCCTTCGCGGTCGGCGTTGCGACGGCGCTCTCTATAGCCCGGCGCTCCGAGCGTGGACCGGTCGCCGGCTGGCTGGTGTGGTTCGCCCTCGCTTTCGCCGCGGGCGCGCCGGTGGCGATGCTCGGGCTGCTGCCGGGACGCTCCGGCTTCTGGCTGGAGACGGCGCTGCTGCTGTTTCCCGCTTTTCTCCTCGGCGCGGTGGTCGGCGCGCTGATCGGGAGGCATTCGCTTCGGGATAATGAGGGCTGGGCGCTCGGTCTCATTCCTTTGGCGCTGATCTGGATCGCCGCCGGCTTTCTGGCCGGCCGCTCGATGGAGCAGGATTTGCGGCGCAAGGCGGCGAGCGCGATCGAGAAGATCGGCGGCGATCCCGCCTATCTCGACGTCGCCGGCCGCGATGTTCTGCTGCCGCGCAATGCGCCAAATCGCGCCGTGGCGGCGGAAGAGATCGCGCATATCCCCGGCGTGCGGGGAATCGCCGATGTGGACGCGCTCACCGGCGCGGCCGCCAAGAATTACGAGAACGCCGCCATTGCGCGGCGCGCGGCCCGAGAGGGCGAGCCGTCGCCGCTCGGGCCCGCGCCCGCGCCCAATGGCGTCGCCGGACCGGCGCAGAATGGCCAGCCGCGATCGTCCAATGGCGGCTCCGCCGTGGCGCCTAAGCCAACGCTCGAGCCGAAGGAGCAGGGGCGGGGAGGGGTGAAGCCCGCGCCTTCGACGCCATCCGCCGCCGCGCCGGAGCTGGCGCGGCCCTCCATATCCGCGCAGCCCTCCGAGCCTGCCGGCGCGGTGGAAGCCGGCAAGAAATATGAAGCCGGCAGAAAGGCGGAGACGGGCAAGCCTTCGGCGCCGGTCGAGCCGTCCGAATTCGCCAAGCCATCGGAGGTCGCCAACCCTTCGGAGGCCGCCAAGCCTTCGGAGGCCGCCAAGCCTTCGGAGGCCGCCAAGCCTTCGGATGGCGCCAAGCCTTCAGACCTTGCCAAGGCGCCCAATTTGCCGAAGCCGGCGGCAGGGGAGGAGCCGAGCGCCGCGGTTCCGGCCAGCGGCGAGCTGGACCTTCCCACTTGCCAGAAGGCGCTGAGCGCCGCTCTCGCCAGCGAGCCGGTGCGCTTCGCCAAGCATGGCGCTGGCGTGCGGCGCGGCGCGACCGGGGCGCTGGACAAGGCGGTCGGCCTGCTGCAGCGCTGCCCGCAGACCGAGGTCGATGTGCGCGTGCGGGCCGAGGGCGGCGATCGCGCCGCGCGGGAGAAGGCGCGCGACCGCGCCGCTCGCGTCGTCGATTATCTCAGCCGCATGGGCGTCGAGCGCGGGCGTCTCTCCGTCGCCGGCGAGAGCGGCAAGCCGGTCGCCAAGGGCGCGCCGGAGGGCGAAAGCGGGAGCGGCGTCGATTTCCTGCTGTCGCCGCGCCGATAGCGCTTTCCGATCGAACGGAATCGTTCGATCGATCAGAATTCGCTTCCAACGAAAGAATATAGAGCGCTATCCGATCCAATTGGGGATCGGATAGCGCTCTAGGCGCCGCCTTCGCCGCAATGTGGACGCTATTGAATAGCCAAACTGCAGCGAGATTCGCACGCCGGCTTCCGGCGGGCGCAAAGAGTTGCGGGCGGAGCGGACGCCGTTCATGAGGCATGAGGCGAGCGGCGGGTTTATGCGACGGAGAGCGGAGCGTTGGGAGTCGGGCGCCTGCTTTCCCGCCGTCTATCTTCCCGCCCTTTGTCTCGCGCTGACGGCCGTCGCAAATCCCGCGCGGGCGGAGCATCTTCGCGGCGCCATAGCGACGACGACGTTGAAGCCGACTCCGGTCGTCGAGACGCGAGACGCCGCCGATAATCCGGACTCCCCCGATATTTCGGGAAAACGCTCGGAGCTGCGCAGCCTCGAGGAGACGATCACCGTCTCCGCCGAGAGCCGCCGCAAGATCGAGACGGAAATCGAGACGCTGCGCGCCGACCGCGCCAAATTCAACGCCGCGCTGGTCGATGCGGTTCAGCGGGTCGGCGTGCTGGAGAAGCGCGTCGAGGATGTGAGCGCCAAGCTCGAGGCCTCGGTGCGGAGCGAGCGGGCGCTGGTCAAATCGCTCGCCAGCCGCCGCGCGCTGATCGGCGAGGTGCTGCTCGTGCTGCAGCGCATGGGGCGCAAGCCGCCGCCGGCGCTGCTGGCCAAGCCCGAGGATATTCTGGAGAGCATTCGCGCCGCCATGCTGCTCGGCTCCGTGCTGCCGCAGATGCGCGCCGAGGTGGAGACGCTCAAGACCGATCTCTCCGATCTCATCGCGCTACGCGGGCGCATAGAGGCGGAGAGGACGAGCCTCATCGCCGAGCTCGAGCATTTGAAGGAGGAGCGCGTCCGTCTCTCCGCTCTGGTGGAGACGCGGCAGAAGGCGCTGATGCTGGCGCAGAGCGCGCTGGATTTCGAGGCCGAGCGGGCGCGTAATCTGGCCTCCAAGGCGACGAGTCTGAAAGAGCTGGTCGCCCGCATGGAGAGCGAGGTGGAGGCGGCCAAGCGCGCGGCGGAAGCGGCGCGGCGGGCCGACGCCGAGCGCGCCGCGGCCGACGCCGCAATGTCGCTGGACAGTCGCGCCAAGGCGCTGGCGGCGCCGTTCAAGGACCCCGCCCGTCTCGCTCCAGCCGTCGCCTTCGCCGATCTGAAAGGTCGATTGGCGCTGCCTTCGGCGGGGAGCGTCGTCAAGCGCTTCGGCGCCTCGGACGGCCAGGGCGCGACCGAGAAGGGCGTGTCCATAGCGGCGCGTGAAAACGCGATCGTGGCCGCGCCCTGCGACGGCTGGGTGGTTTTCGCGGGGCGCTACCGATCCTATGGTCAACTCTTGATCATCAACGCCGGCGGCGGCTATTATGTCACCTTGGCTGGAATGGACCAGATCTCCGTCGCCGTCGGGCAATTCGTCCTCGCCGGCGAGCCGGTGGCGAACATGGGCGGCGGCGCCGTCAGGACTGCGGCGGCCATTGCTATCGGCGCGAAACAGCCCATTCTCTATGTAGAGTTTCGCAAGGACGGAACGTCCATCGATCCGGGCCCATGGTGGGCGAAGCCGGAACTTCAGAAGGTTGGCGGATGATGCGCAAGGCCTCATTGATCATAACGGGAATCGTCATCGGGGCGGGATGCGCCACGCTCGGACAGAATGCGCGCGTGTTGATCGGCTCCCCGGCCTTCGCCGCCGCCGCCGATACGTACAAAAATCTGAGCCTCTTCGGCGATGTCTTCGACAAGGTGCGCGCCGATTATGTCGAGAGGCCCGACGAGCAGAAGCTCGTCGAATCGGCGATCAACGGCATGCTCACCTCGCTCGATCCGCATTCGAGCTACCTCGACGCCAAGGGCTTCAAGGACATGCGGACGCAGACCGAGGGCAAGTTCGGCGGCCTCGGCATAGAGGTGACGCAGGAGGACGGCCTGGTGAAGGTCGTGACGCCGATCGACGACACGCCCGCGTCCAAGGCGGGCGTCATGTCCGGCGATCTCATCTTCGCCATCGACGACGACAATGTGCAGGGCCTCTCCCTCAATCAGGCCGTCGACAAGATGCGCGGCCAGATCAACACGCCGGTGAAGCTCACCATCCTGCGCGGCAAGGACAAGGAGAAGATCGAGGTCAAGCTCACGCGGGCCGAGATCCATATCAAATCCGTGCGCTCGCATAAGGAGGACGAGGATATCGGCTATATCCGCATCTCCCAGTTCAACGAGGAGACCTCGGACGGGCTGCGCACCGCGATCCACAAGTTCCAGCAGGACATGCCGGGCGACAAGCTCAAGGGCTATATCGTCGATCTGCGCAATAATCCGGGCGGATTGCTCGACCAGTCGATCCAGGTGGTCAACAGCTTCATCGACCATGGCGAGATTGTCTCGACGCGCGGCCGCACGGCCGATGAGACGCAGCGCTACAATGCGCGGGCGGCCGGCGACATCTCGCGCGGCAAGCCGGTGGTCGTGCTCATCAATGGCGGCTCGGCCTCGGCGTCGGAGATCGTCGCCGGCGCGCTGCAGGACCATAAGCGCGCGACCATTCTCGGCACGCGGTCCTTCGGCAAGGGCTCGGTGCAGACCATTATTCCGCTCGGCGGCAATAATGGCGCGCTGCGCCTGACCACGGCGCGTTACTACACGCCGTCCGGCCGCTCGATCCAGGCCAAGGGCATCGATCCGGACATCACGCTGCTGCAGGACGTGCCGGACGAGCTGAAGGGCAAGGACGACACCAAGGGCGAGGCCTCGCTCAAGGGCCATCTGAAGAATGGCGAGGACGAGAAGAGCGGCTCGCAGGCCTATGTGCCGCCGGACGCGAAGAAGGACAAGCAGCTGATCGCGGCGGTCGAGATTCTGCACGGCAAGTTCAAGCCGCAGAGCGCCGCCGAGCAGTCGAAGCCGTCCGATTCGTCGAAGCCCAAGGCTTCTAACTGATCGACTTCCAACTGATCGACTGGGCGGAGAGGGCGTTTCCCTCTCCGCCCGTCGCGTTTCGTTCGGCAGGCCGTCATGATCGCGTTCTCGTCCTTAGCCAATCCCGCCGTGTTCCTGCGGCTGACGCAGCGCGTCCTGCCCTGGCTGGGCGCCGCGAGCGCGCTGCTTCTGGGGCTCGGCCTCTATCTCGTCTTCTTCGTCTCGCCGGCCGATTATCAGCAGGGCGAGACGGTCAAGATCATGTATATCCATGTGCCGGCCGCCTGGCTCGCCATGTTCGCCTATATGGTCATGACCTCAGCCTCGCTCGGCGTGCTGGTCTGGCGCCATCCGCTGGCCGACGCCGCGCAGAAGACCGCCGCGACGCTGGGCGCCGCCTTCACCTTCATCTGCCTCGTGACCGGCTCGCTGTGGGGCAAGCCCATGTGGGGGACCTATTGGGTGTGGGACGCGCGTCTCACCTCCATGCTGATCCTCTTCCTGCTCTATCTCGGCCTGATCGCGCTGCGCCAGACGATGGAAGACTCCCCGCGCGGGGCGCGCATAGCGGCGATCATGACTCTGGTCGGCTTCGTCGATATTCCGATCATCAAATTCTCGGTCGACTGGTGGAACACGCTGCATCAGCCGGCCTCTGTGTTCCGCGCCGGCGGGCCGACCATCGCCGGCGCCATGCTGTGGCCGCTGCTGATCATGGCGCTCGGCGCGACGGCGCTGTTCCTCGCGCTGCATCTGATGGCGATCCGCAATGAGATTTTGCGCCGCCGCGTCGCGCGGCTGGCGCTGCAGGTCGCCGCCGCCGGCGAAGAGGGCGGCGCTTCTGGACAATTGCTGGAGCCGGCGCAATGACCGACGAGCATTGGGGCTATATTCTGCTGGCCTATGGCCTGACCGCCGCCACCATCCTCATCATGGCCTTTCGCATTCTGCTGGAGCATAGACGCCTCGCCGCCGAGCTCGCGCGGCTCGAGAAGAACGGTTCCGGCGAGAGAGGGGAGGCGCTATGAGCGCCGAGGAGTCCGCGCCGCGCAGCCGGCTGGCGCTGTTCCTGCCGCTCGCCGTCTTCGCGGCGCTCGCCGGTCTCTTTCTCGTGCGGCTGTTCTCGGGCGACGCCTCGCGCCTCCCTTCGGCGCTCATCGGCAAGCAGGCGCCGCAATTTACGCTTCCCGCTTTGCCGGGGCTCGCGGGCGTCGGCGGCCTTTCCGGCGACGATCTGCGCAAGGGCCGCGTCAGCGTCGTCAATGTCTTCGCCTCCTGGTGCTCGCCCTGCCGGGCGGAGCATGCGCAATTGCTCGCCCTCGCCAAGGATCCAGCGCTCGCGCAAAAGGGCGTCGCGCTCGTCGGCCTCGCCTATAAGGACGAGCCGGCCAATTCGCTGCGCTTCCTCGCCGAGGTCGGCAATCCCTTCGTGGCGGTCGGCGTCGATCTTCCCGGACGCGTCGCGATCGACTTCGGCGTCTACGGCGTGCCGGAGACTTTCATCATCCGTGGCGACGGCGCCATCGCCTATAAGTTCGTCGGGCCTTTGACCCGGCAGGCTCTGGAAGAGACTTTGCTTCCCGAGATCGAGAAGGCGCTCGCCAATACGCGCGCCGCAGCGCTCGCCGACGCGCAGAAGTAGGTTTCTATTAACCTTAACTTAACGTCGGCTGAGCCATTTTAGCTTCTGGCGGCGGTTCAGGATTCTCAGTCGTCCGGGCCTCGTCGCGCGGGGCGGGCGGTCGATCGGCCGCGTCTGCGCGCGCTTCCGGCGCGTCGCGAATTATTGCTTGCGGATAGGCGCAAATTAAAAGGGTGATCGGCTTGCGCGCTATTGTTCCGACGGGGTTGCGAATGCGGTCGGCCGTGCTGCTGTCCATCATCGCCGCCATCGCATTCGCGCAGGCCGTCGTGAGCTGGCTTCTGTTCGCCGGCGGCCTGGACACGGCGCGCGATCCGAGATTGGCGGCGCTCTTCGTCGGGCCGGTCCTCATCGCGCTTCTCTGCATTCTCGGCGCCGTGGCCGTGCGCACGCGCATCGTCCGGCCGCTCGTCGCCGTGACCGAGGCGGTCCGCCACCTCGCCGATGGCGACACTTCCTATCGGCTCGAGATCGAAGACTGTTCCGAGAGCGTGCGGCGCCTCGCCGACGCTTTTGTGAATCTTCGGCAGGTCATCCTCGCGCATCGCGCCGATGAGCATCTGATCGCCGAGGCCAACGCCACTCAGGCGCGCATCGTCCAGCTGCTCGGCGACGGTCTGGCCAAGGTCGCCGAGAAGGATCTGACCTATCGGCTGACCGACGAGGTTCCCGGCTCCTATCGCCGGCTGCAGACGGATTTCAACACCGCCGTCAGCCAATTGTCGGAAGCGATCGGCGAGATGGCCGATAGCACGCGGCTGCTGGGCTCCGGCATGCAGGAGACCGTCGCCGCGGCCGATGATCTGTCGCGGCGCACGGAGAGCCAGGCCTCCAATCTCGAGGAGACGGCGGCCGCGCTCGCGCAGATCACCGAGACGGTCACACGGACGGCCGAGGACGCCGGCAATGCGCGGCAGATCGTCTCCAATATGAGCTCGGAGGCGCAGGCGAGCGGCGGCATCGTGCGGCAGGCCATCGGCGCCATGGGCGATATCGAGCAATCGTCGAAGAAGATCGCGCAGATCATCGGCGTCATCGACTCGATCGCGACGCAGACGAATCTTCTTGCGCTGAATGCGGGGGTGGAAGCGGCCCGCGCCGGCGAGGCGGGACGCGGCTTCGCCGTGGTGGCGGCGGAGATTCGCGATCTCGCGCGCCGCAGCGCCAAGGCCGCCAAGGAGATCGACACATTGATCTCGGTCTCCAACGCGCAGATCGGCCGCGGCGTCTCGCTCGTCGGCGATACGGGCGAAGCCTTGTCGCATATCGTCGAGGAGATCGCCCGCGTCAATGGCGTGGTGGCGGAGATCGCCGATCGCGCGCGCCAGCAGGCCGCGGCGCTGAACGAGGTGAATGGCACCGTCCGCCAGATGGATATGATCACGCAGCAGAACGCTGCAATGGCGGAGCAGACCACCGCCGTCAGCCATGGGCTGAGCGAGAAGACGCGGCGGCTGATCGAGCTGGTCTCGCGCTTCCGCATCGCCCGCGATCTCGACGCCGCCGCGCGCGCGGCCGGGCCGCGCCTCGTCGCCTCGGGCGGCGAAAGCTTCTACGAGCCGCGCCGTGTCGGAGCGCCCGACCGGCGGCTCGGCGCGAGCGACCGTCGCAGCAGAGCCTGGACGGATTTTTGAACGCGCATGACAATGAGAGCGAAGCAATTCACCCGCATCCTTCCGCGCCGCGCCGTCTTGGCGCTGGCGGCCGCGCTCGGCCTTTCGGCCTGCGCCAAGACAACATGGGACATAGAGCCCGCGCCGGTCGATCCTGCGCTCTTCGTCGGGACCGATTGCGCGCATCTCGTGGCGCGGCGCGCCCGCATCTCGCAGGCGCTGATCTTCGCCGGCTCGGCGCAGGACCAGCTCGCCGCGGACGATCGCATGCGCACGCTCGGCGTTCCGACGCCGATGGGCACGCCCTTCGGCGACGATCGCGAGCCGCAGATCGCGCGGCTCAAAGGCGAGCTGCACGCCGTCAACGCGCAGATGGACGCGCAGCGCTGCGGGCCGGACTTCCGATGACGCAAGACGCGAATCGGCGGCGTCGCCGCAACGACGGGTTGTCCCGTGGATTGATTATGGTGGGGCCTTGCTATAGGGCTCGAAGAGAGCGGCTGTCGCAGGTCAGCGTTTGGAGGTCGCCGTGACGCGTGTCGATCCACCGTCCTCGCCGGGCGGTGACGCAGGGTCGCCGTCCCAGGGCGGACTTGGACCTATTTCTATCGCCGAATGCCGCGAGCTCACGCCGCAGCTGCGTCGTGATTTGGAGACGCTCGATTACGAGCTGCGCGGCGCCGCCAATCGCTTGCTGGCCGAGGTGGACGACGCCAAGGGAGACGCGGCGACCTTCCTGCGCGCGGCGACGACCGTGCTGCTGTCCGTCGCCGCAGGGCTGATGGAGACGGCCTCCGAACGCGCGCATGAGCCCGTCGACGTCGCCGCGTTCAGGAACGCCGCCGAGGATGCGGCGCAATGGGCGAAGAGCCGCAAGCTGCGCGATCTGCTCGCCGACGATGAGTGAGCGCGCGATCGGCGCTCAGAAGAATTCCAGCTCGCCGGCGGGGTGATCCGTTCGCCCGTCGTCGTCATGATCGCCGAGGCGCGCCGCCAGCTCCGCGAGCTTGACGCTGCGCGCCGCCGCGCCGCCGCAGACCTGCCAATCCGCCGGCGCCAGCTCTGCGAGCGCGCAGACGAAATCCGATAGTCCCGAGAGCGTCTGCTCGATCGAGTCGATCGCCTGCGCCGAGTGGATGAGCTCGTGCTTCTCCTCCACATTGCTCCATTCGACGCCGTCGACCAGGCAATGAAGGCGGTCCGTCTCCTTGGCCGCGTTGCGCAGCTCTGCGGCCAGCCGCGAGAGGACCTCGACCAGCGGTTGGGATCGCTCATGCGCGCCGCAGGGCGAGGTCGTCTTCGGCTCCGTCATCAGAACAGCTCCAGTGAGCCCGCGGCCGGCAGCTTCGGCATGACGACCGGCGCCGGAGCGGCGTGCGGCGTCGGACCGGAGAGAAGGCTCTGCCGCGCGCGTCCGGACACGGGCTCGTATTCGACGCGCCGCCCTCTGTCGCCGCCGAGATGCTCGGCGACGAGGCGAATGCCTTCGTTCCTCAGAAAGCGCTTCGCGAATTCGGCGTTGCGCGCGCCAATGTCCGAGAGGCCTTCCATCATGCGCGCGCCGCCGAACAGCTTCCCTTCGAGACGGTCGCGGCGCGCGCCTTTCTTCAGTAGGCCGTTGACGAGCAGCTCCATGAGATGCACGCCGTAACGCTCGGCCTCGCCATTGCGCGACGAGGTGAAGTCGCCGGGCAGCAGGAAGTGGTTCATCCCTCCGACGCCGGCGCCGGCGTCGCGGAGGCAAGCGGCGACACAGGAGCCGAGCACCGTCGCGAGGACGGTGGTGGGATCGTCGACCACCCGATACTCGCCTTGGATGATGTGGACTCGTTTCATGGCTGCGTTCATTTGCGTCACGCGATTTTGCCGATGATCGCTTCGAGCGCTTTTTTGAGAGCCGGAACGGTGAAGGGCTTGGTGAGGAAGTTATTGACGCCGAGCTTCACCGCATTCTCGAGCAGCGCCTTGTCGGCGCGTCCCGTGAGCATGATGAAGGGGACTTTCTTGGTCGGATTGTAATTGCGGATCGCCTTCAGCAGGCCGAGCCCGTCGAGCTTGGGCATGTTGAAGTCGGAAATGACGAGATGCGCGGGAGTGGCCATCATGAATTGCAGGGCCTGCTCGCCGTCGCCGGCAAAAAAAATGTTGCGAACGCCGAGTTCCTCGAGACCGTCGCGAATGAGCATCCGGCTCGTGCTCGTGTCGTCCACGATCAAGACTCTCAACTGGTCGGCGATGGACATGGAATTCCCCCGTACTGTTACTGGTTCGTCGAAGTGAGGATATGGGCGGCGATGCGCTGCAGCGTGAGCTGCTTGCCGACGCCGCCGATCTCGAAGGCCGCTTTCGGCATGCCGTAGACGAGCGAGCTCGCTTCGTCCTGGCCGATCGTCTCCGCGCCGATCTTGCGCATGGCCAGCAGGCCTTGCGCGCCATCGCGGCCCATGCCGGTGAGGATCACGCCGAGCGCGTTGCGACCCGCGCTCTGTGCGACCGAATTGAACAGGACATCCACCGACGGACGATGCCCGTTCACCGCTTCCGCATTGGTGAGGCGGCAACGGTATCCGCCGGCGCTTTTCACCACCTCGAGATGCGCGGCGCCGCCGGGCGCGAGATAGACGCGGCCGGGCAGGATCGGCGCGCCATCCGTGGCCTCGGCGACCTGCGGCTTGCACATGCGGTCGAGCCGCGCGGCGAAGCTCGCCGTGAACACCGGCGGCATGTGCTGGGTGACGATGGTCGGCGGACAATTTTCCGGAAAATGCGAGAGAATGGTGAGCAGCGCCTCGACGCCTCCGGTGGAGGAGCCGATGGCGACGAGACGTCCGTCCGGCGCATAGCGCGACGTGGCTGTCGGCGCCTCGCGTCGCGCCGCCGCGGCGGGCTCGACGCGGATCGGCTCGCCGCGCAGCGGCTCGTGGCGGCCGATGGGCGAGGCGGCGATCGCCTTGATCTTCGCGGGCAGCTCGTCGAAAGAGCGCGGATCCTTGGACGACGGCTTGGCGACGCAATCGAAGGCGCCGATCTCGAGCGCCTTGATCGTCGTCGAGGCGCCGCGCTCCGTCATGGTCGAGACCATGATCACGCGCGTCGGACGCAGCCGCATGATCTTCTCGAGAAATTCGAGGCCGTTCATATTGGGCATCTCGACGTCGAGCGTCACCACATCGGGATCGAGCGTCTTGATGGCCTGGCGCGCCTCCAGCGGATCGGCGGCCTCGCCGACGACCGAGATGGCGGGATCACGACAGAGGGTCGCTGCGATGAGGCCGCGCATGGTTGCGGAATCGTCGACGATCAGCACACGAACAGGCATCTTACGAAATTCCTCTGGAACGAAGCCGATAAGTGGTGACGCCGTCATATTCGAAGGCGGATGTGGCCGCGCCGGACACGCGCTCGGAATGGCCGATGTAGAGACGCCCCTCCGGATTGAGGAGAGGAACGAAGCGGCTCCATATGTTCTCTTGCGTCTTCTCCTCGAAATAGATCACCACGTTTCGGCAGAAGATCGCATCGAAGCGGCCGCTCATCGGCCAATGGCCGATGAGATTGAGCTCGCGGAAGGAGACGAGCGAAGCGAGCTCCTCCGTCACGCCCCATTCGTCGCGGCCGCCGCCGAGCGGCGTGAACCAGCGGCTGCGCAGATGCGGCGGCACCGCTTCCATGATCTCGCGGCCATAGACCCCATTGGCGCCAGCGGCGACCATGTTCGGATCGATATCGGTGGCGAGAACCTTGACGTCGAGATCGGCCGCGTCCGGCATGACGGAGAGGATCGACATGGCGATCGAATAGGGCTCCTGGCCGTTAGAGCAGGCCGCCGACCAGATGCGCAGCCGAGCGCCCTTGCGCACGGCGGCGGCGTGCTTGGCCAGCACATTCTCCTCGAGATGCTTGAAGTGATGCGGCTCGCGGAAGAAGCGCGTCACATTTGTGGTGAGCGCCGCCATCATCTTCTGCCGCTCATCGACGCCATCCGCGCTGACGATGAGCGCGCAATAGTCGCGGAAGCTCTCGAGGCCGAGGCTGCGCAGCCGCTTGGCCAGACGCGAATAGACGAGCGTGGCTTTCGAGTCCGGAAGATAGATGCCGGCGTCCTCATGCAGGATCGAGGCGATGCGCCGGAAATCATCCTGCGTCAGCAGAAATTCCCCAGGGACGAGCGGAGCCGTGGCGAGGTGGCGGGTTTTCATTCGGCTGCTTGCGATTCTATCTGGAGTGGCGCCCCACGCGAGGCGGGGCGCGATGTTGGCGTCGAGGCGGCCTATTCCGCCGCCGCCGGCATTTCCGCGACGATCATATCGGCGCGTGGCCGCGCGACGATCGCATCGACGTCGAGAATGAGAGCGACGCGGCCGTCGCCGAGGATCGTCGCGGCGGCGATGCCATGCACATGGCCGTAATTGGTCTCGAGGCTCTTGATGACGACCTGGCGCTGACCCTGGATCGCATCGACGAGCAGCGCGCATTTGGCGCCGCTCTCGGACTCGACGAGAAGCGCGACTTGCGACGTCGGCTCGATCGGCTCGTCGCGATAGAGCAGCACGGCCCCGACATCGATCAGCGGCGTGAAAGTGTTGCGCGTGGCGATCACGCGCGAGCCGGTGCCGAGCTCGTGCACGCTCTCCTTCTTGGGCTGCAGCGTCTCGATGATCGCCGTCAGCGGAATGACCAGCGTCTGTCCGCCGACAGTGACGACCATGCCGTCGAGAACCGCGAGGGTGAGCGGCAGGCTCATCGAGAAGGTGGAGCCGCGGCCGGGAACGGAGGAGATGGAGATGCGGCCGCCGAGCGCCTGAATCGCGCGCTTGACCACATCCATGCCGACGCCGCGCCCGGAGATGTTGGAGACGGAGGAGGCGGTGGAGAAGCCGGGCAGGAAGATGAGATTGTCGATCTCATCGTCGGTGAGATTGGCTTCCGCCGGTATGAGCCCCTTGGAGACCGCGATCTGCCGCACGCGCGCGCGATTGATGCCCGCGCCGTCGTCGGCGACCTCTATGACGATACGCCCCGAGCGATGCGTCGCCGAAAGTCGCAGCGAGCCTTCCTCCGGCTTGCCGGCGGCGATCCTGTCTTCCGCCTTCTCGATGCCGTGATCGACGGCGTTGCGGATCATATGGGTGAGCGGATCGGTCAGGCGCTCGATGACGGTCTTGTCGACCTCGGTCGTCTCGCCGTCCATGACGAGGCGCACGGCTTTTCCGGTCATCGACGCGACCTCGCGCACCGTGCGCGACATGCGTTGGAACACCGGCTTCACCGGCTGCGCGCGAATCGCCATCACGCTGTCTTGAATGTCGCGCGTCAGCTGCTCGAGCTCGTCGAGGCCGATCACGACAGAGGAGGCGCGCGAGAGGCCAGCCTCCGAAACGCGCTGCGACAGCATCGCCTGATTGATGACCAGCTCGCCGACGAGATTGATGAGGCGATCGACGCGATCGAGATCGACGCGGATCGTCGCCTGCACGGAGCCAGAGCCTTCGCCCTTCGCCGATTCCGCCTTAGCTGCGGCAGGATGCTCGTCGCTCGGCGCGGCGAAGGACGCCGGCGCGGGATCGATGGCGACGCTCGTCTGCTTGGGCTCCGCGACGGCGACGGGCGCCTCGGGCGCCTCATGTGGCTCGAGCGACTCCTGCAGAGCCTCGAGCAGCTTGCCGACATCGGCCGTCTCGACCGATAGCTCGCAATCCCATTCGACGAACTCGAACACCTCGCGCACCTCCGCTTCGGAAGCGGTCGTCGTCAGACGAATCGTCCAGCACAGATAGGCGCCTTCCGGATCGAGCTCCGTCAGCTGCGGGATCTCCGATATGTCGCATTCGACGCTCATCTCGCCGAGGCTGCCGAGCTCGCGCAGCAGGCGCAGCGACTCGTTGGCCTTGGCGTAGAGCCCTGCGCTCGGCTTGAACCGAACGATGAAATCCTGCGTCGCCGGCGCCTCCGGCTCGCCGATGTCGAAGATCGAATCGAGCGAGATGCAGACAGGCTGGAAATCGAGCGCCTCGACGCTGACCTTGCCATCATCGTCGCCATGTCGCGGGGCGCCGCCGAGCAGAGCGCTGAGCTCGTCCGCGATGACCTTCACCGCGCCGGCGTCGGCGCTGCCGTCTTCACGCGCGGCGCGAACGAGATCGGCGAGCACGTCGGAAGCGCGCAGCAGCGTCTTGGTGACGGCCGGCGTCGCGGCGAGCTTGGCGGATCTTATGAGATCGAGCGTGGTCTCGAAGACATGGACGAATTCCACGAGCTCGTCGAAGCCGAATGCGCCCGCGCCCCCCTTGATCGAGTGAACGGCGCGAAACACGGCGTTGACGGTCTCGAGGTCGTCGTCTCCATCCTCCATTCGGAGCAGCCCGCTCTCCAGCTCGACGAGCTGCTCCTCACATTCTTGAAAGAATGTCTGCTTGATGGCGGCCATCGGATCCACGGGCGATCTCCCTTGCAACGCTACGCTTTACACAGCCACGCGGCGAATCGCGTCCACGAGCTTCACGGGATTGAACGGCTTGACGATCCAGCCCGTGGCGCCGGCGCGGCGCGCGCGGTCCTTCTTCTCGCCGTCGCTCTCTGTCGTCAGCACCAGAATCGGCACGCCGCGATGCTTCTCGTGCCGGCGCACGCCTTCGATGAAGCCGAAGCCATCCATGCGCGGCATGTTGATGTCGGTGACGATCACATCGGGCGTCGCCTTCTCGAGCACTTCCAGCCCATGCACTCCGTCTTCGGCCTGCACGACGCTGAAGCCGGCGTCGGACAGTGCGAGCATCAGCATCTCGCGCATGGTTCGGGAATCGTCGACGGTCAGAATAGTCTTGCTCATTTCGTGCTTTCCTGTTCGGAAATATCGGTGAAGGGAATGCCGAGCGTCTCCAGGGCGTCGAGGAGAGGCTCGGACGGATGGACGACATTCAGGGGCAATCCATCCGCCGTCCAGGTCGCATGCGCGGACAGCAGGACTTGGATGCATTGCGCGCCGACCTTGGCGACGCTCGAGGCGTCGATCATCAGCGGATTGCCGCGCGCTTGCAGAAGCTCCGTGGCGAGCGGAGAGGCCGCGCGAATGTCGAGGATCTCGGGTAGGCTGACAGTGACCATCGGCTCGTCTCTATGTCGTTGCGGGGGAGGGCGAGGCTATGGCTCAAGCCGCGTCGAGAACCGGCTCCGGCAGCAGATTCTGGATGGTCAGCACGCTGATCATCTCGTCGCCCGCGGCGACGACTCCCTTCACGAATGTCCGCGCGATCTCGGAGGCGACCTCCGGCGTCGGCTGAATCGCGTCCTGCGTCAGCGTCAAAATATTCGACACCGCATCGACGAGGAGGCCGACGACCTGTCCGGCCGATTGCACGACGATGACCGCATGACGCGCCGTCGGCTCGCTCTGCATCAGTCCGAGACGCGTGGCGAGATCGATGACCGGCAGCACGGCGCCGCGCAGATTGATGACGCCGCGCACGAAAGTCGGCGCATGCGGCAATGGCGTCGCCGGCGTCCAGCCGCGAATTTCGCGCACCGCCATTATGTCGATGCAGAATGTCTGGGCGCCGATGTGAAAGGCGATGAACTCTTTCGCCTCACTCGTCGCCACGCGGGAAATCGTCTCGGCCATGATCAGAACTCCTCCCAGCCTTCCTCGACCTGCGCAGGCTGCTCTTTCGGAAGCGCGCCGCCACGCATCGTGACGCGCCGCGGCTGCGGCGGCGCTTTGTTCGTCGAAAGCGGCTTTTGCCGCTTGGGCGCGAAAGCCGCGGCCTCGCCACGCTCGCCGAGATCGAAGGCGGCGACGGATGTGGCCAACCGCTCGATGTCGCTCTTCAAGCCATGGCTCGCGGCGGTCGTCTCCTCGACCATTGCGGCGTTCTGCTGCGTGAACTGATCCATTTGCGCGACGGCCGTGTTGACCTCGGCGAGGCCGGTCGCCTGCTCGCGCGCGCCATTGGCGATCTCGACCACCACCTTGTTCGCCTCGACCACCTGGTCGACGATGCGACCGAGCGACTTGCCGGTCTGCGCGACCAGCGCCACGCCATCCTCGACTTGCGAGGAGGATGTCGAGATGAGGCTTTTGATCTCGCGCGCGGCTTCCGCCGAGCGCTGCGCGAGCGCGCGCACCTCGGAGGCGACGACGGCGAAGCCGCGTCCCGCCTCACCCGCGCGCGCGGCCTCGACTCCTGCATTGAGCGCGAGAAGATTGGTCTGAAAGGCGATCTCGTCGATCACGCCGATGATCTGCCCGATTTGGCGCGAGGAGGTCTCGATGCGCCCCATCGCCTCGATCGCATTGCGCACGATCTCGCTGCTGCGCGTCGCGTCGGCCTGCGCCTCTGAGACGACGCCGGCCGCGCGCTGCGCGCCATCCGACGTCTTGTGAACTGTCGAGGTGATCTCCTCGAGCGCCGCGGACGTCTGCTCGAGGCTCGCCGCCTGCTGCTCCGTGCGCTGCGCCAGCGCATCCGCCGCTCCCGCGATCTCGCCGGTCCGTGAGGTGAGGCCGTCGATATGGCCGAGCATATCCGCGAAGGCGCCGCGCAGCTTGTCGAGCGCGACATTGTAGCAATGCCGAATCTTCTCGTAATCGGACGAGAAAGGATCGTTCAGCCTGTGCTTCAGATTTCCGGCCGCGAGCCGCTCCAGCCCTTCCGTGAAGGACTTCATGAAGAATTCGTGCGCCTCGACATAGCCGCGCGACTCGGCGTCCTGCGATGCGCGGCGCTGGGCCGCCGCGCGCTGCTCCGCGCTCGCGGCGTCGGCGCGACGACGGACATCGCTCTGCAATGTGGCGCGAAGATTTTCCAGCGCGTCGAAGACGGCGCTCAGCTCGCCGCTCTTGCCGCTTTTCACCACCGGAGTCTCGAGATCGCCATTGCGAATGCGATCGAGCGTCGCGACGAGAGACGTCGCCGGGCGAGACACGCGGCTCGAGATTACGCGATAGGCGGCGATCGCGCCGATGAGCGAGACGCTCGCTCCGGCGGCTCCCCATAATGGATCGAAGGAGGCTCCGCCTTGCAGCAGATGCGGACCGAGGGATAGGAGCGGTCCGACCGCGATCCCGATGACGGGCGCAAGAAGTGTCGCGTATGTTTTCACCGCTCTGCCCCCGCTGCTGATGTAACGAAGATCGGGTTCCGCCACGGCGGACGACCTCGCGATCACTGAGGCAGGCGAAAGGACGCGAGGTCCCGTCACGCGCGCAGGGCTCTCGCGCAGAGAGCGGCGTCGCGTTGGTTCGACTGATCGTGCGGAAGGAGGCGCCCCCACGGGGACATGCCGGATCGCCGGCATATCGAGGCAGCTTCATGCTTTTGACCGACGTTTGAACGGTCAACCCGATATGCTTCGAGCCTAGCGATGGGCGGTTAAATCTTCATTAGCGGGCAATAGAGGCGCCCGCCGCGGGCGGACGCCGTGATTCGAGACAATGGACACGCCGCTGCGCCGAAGAATAGGCGCATCGCTCCACGCCTGGATCAGGCCACGCGATGCGCGGGAATATAAGGCGTGACGCGCGGGGAAGAGGCCCCAATGTCGCTCTTGTGACGATTGTCGAGCGCCGACACTGTCGGCTTGTGCATGGGAGACTCGCTCGCTTGACCGTTGGAGCTGTCATAGATGCTCGACAGCTCGCCGATGAACCGCTCCATGGCCTTCAACGCCTGATACTCGGGAATCTGCGTGAGCTGTTCGATCATCTGCTCGCGAAGCTGCTTCAATTCATTGATCGGGTGCATTGTGGGGTCTCCCAGGAACGGCGGGTCGTTAAGAATTTAGTAATCAAATCTGGTGCGAGCCTTGCGCCGATCCCGCGCTACTCATTGAAGTGAATAGTACGGGCCGCTCATCCGCAGGAGCAATTTCTCATTGTGCGGCCAGCGGCCCTTCATTCGACAGCCGGCGTCGACGCCATTCTGCCATATCACATTGGCGGACAGCAGAGCCCCTTGCTGATCGTCGTAGAGAATGATGGAGCGCGGCAGCGGCACACGCTGCGCGAGGCGCAGCCTGATGCCGCCGCCAGTCTTGTTCTTATAGAGAAACTCCGTCAGGAAGCGCTCGCCGCCGTCGAGGATCTTGCCGGACTGCAAATGCACCGGACGCCGCGCCTCTCGACGACGCTCGATGAACGACGGCGGCTCCTCCACGACGACAGAATAAGTGACCACGCCCTCGCGCGGAAGCATGCGCGACGTGACCGAGCGAAGCCAGGCGCCCGCGCCCATGTCCCGCGCCTTCATGCCGTTCAAAAGCGGCTTGATCGCATCTCGTCTCGTCAACTCCAACGCCCCTCTATCGATCGCGCCGAACATTTCGAGAAGTCGAGCCTCTCGTCGGCGTGTCAAAGATAGGAGCGCGATATTATTTCAAGGTTAACCGTTTTCACCGAAAGCTTCATTCGCGCGCAGTCGACAGCCTCACGCAAGCCTGGAGACTTCTAATCCCGGCGTCTCACGGATATGAAGGAATGACAGATGACGGCGAGCGCGCTTTTCAACACGTCGGTTATGGGCATGTCGGCGCAGACCACGGCGCTCAGCGCGGTCGCGGAGAACATCTCGAACTCGAACACGGTCGGCTATAAAGAGGCGACCACGCAATTCCAGACTCTGTTGACGAGCTATCAGGGCGGCAATAACGCCGACGGCGGCGTCAGCGCGAGCAACGTCATCGAAGTCACCAAATCCGGTAGCACGCTCACCACGACGTCGGCGACCGATCTCGCCATTCAGGGTGACGGATTTTTTGTCGTCAGCGACGCGGCCGGCAACACTTATCTGACGCGCGCCGGTTCGTTCCTTCCCGACTCGCAAGGTCGACTCGTCAACACGGCCGGCTATTATCTCATGGGCTACAGCTCATCGGCCGCCTCCGCGCCGACGGATCCGTCCGAACTCAGCACCGTCACCATTCCCTATGGCAAGGAGATCGGCACGGCTTCGACGGAGGGCTCGCTGACCGCCAATCTTCCCTCCACCGCCGACGTGATCGCGGCGGCCGACCTGCCGTCCGCGAATTCCTCGACGTCGACCTACACCGACAAGACCTCCGTCACCGCCTATGACAATCTCGGCAATGCGGTGACGCTGGACGTCTATTTCTCCAAGACGTCTTCCAACAATTGGGAAATGTCGGTTTACAACGCCGCGGATGCGACGAGTGGCGGCTTCCCATATTCGTCTGGCCCGCTCACCACTCAGTCGCTCACCTTCTCCGCCACCGACGGCAGCATAAGCAGCGGCTCCAGCGCTTCGATCGCCGTGCCCGATGGCTCCACGCTCGCGCTCGATCTCAGCGGGTTGACGCAGCTCGGCTCTTCCTTCTCCGTCTCCAATCCGACGATCAACGGCAATGCGGCATCGCAGGTCAGCAGCGTCAGCATCGCGAAGGACGGCACGCTCAGCTATGTGCTCGGCAATGGACAGTCGGTGTCCGCCTATAAGATTCCGCTCGGCACGGTCGCGAGCCCGAGCAATCTGCAGGCGCTCTCCGGCAACACATTCGCCGTCACCAAGGAATCCGGCGCGGCCTATCTCGGCGACGCCAATTCCGGAAGCATGGGCGCGATCGCATCCGATCAGCTCGAGGGCTCGACGGTCGATCTCGCGACGCAATTGTCGAACATGATCGTCGCCCAGCGCTCCTTCAGCGCGAACAGCCAGGTCTTCCAGGTCGCGTCGGAAGTGATGCAAGTGCTGAACAATCTGAAGTAAACGACACAAAGATAGGCGGTCGCCATGTCACTCACGAATGCCGGAGCGATCGCCAATCAATCGCTCGGAACGATCGCCGCGCAAATAAATGTCGTATCACGCAACATAGCCGGAGTGAATGTCTCCGGCTATGCGACCAAGACGGCGCTCGTTTCCACGAGCTCCAATGGCGGAACGCAGATCGATGGCGTCGCGCGCGCCACCAACGCCGCGCTCGTTCAGAATTCCCTGCAGGCGACCGCGACGCAAGCCTCGGCGGCGGCGCTGTCTTCTGGTTTCGACCAGATCGATCAGGCGCTCGGGCTATCCTCCGGCACAGCGTCCGACACGAGCACAAATCGCTCGCCGGCGTCCCTGCTCTCGGCGCTGAAAAGCGCGTTGCAGAGCTATAGTGCGTCGCCTTCGAGCACGACGGTCGCGCAAAACGTGCTTTCGAGCGCCAAGGCGGTGGCGCAGGCGCTCAACACGGCGGATTCGACCGTGCAGCAATTGCGCACGCAGGCCGATGGCGAGATCGCATCCTCTGTCGCGAATATCAACTCGATCCTGTCGCAATTTCAGCAGGTGAACGCCGAAGTCGTCGCCGGAACGCAGGTCGGGCGCGACGTCTCATCCGCTCTCGACCAGCGCGAATCTCTTCTCAAATCGCTCTCGTCCGAGATTGGCGTGACCACGGTCACGCGCGCCAATAACGATATGGTGATCTACGCCGACGGCGGCGCCACGCTCTTCGAGACGACGGCGCGATCGGTGACCTTTCAGGCGACCGGCGCCTACGCGGCCTCGACTACCGGAAACGCGGTCTATGTGGATGGCGTGCCAGTGACCGGCGCCTCCGCCTCCATGGCGATTCAGTCCGGCAAGCTGCAAGGCCTCACGCAGCTTCGTGACGTCGTCGCGCCGCAATATCAAAATCAGCTCGATGAAACCGCACGCGGACTGATCACTGCTTTCGCGGAAAGCGATCAATCCGGATTTGGAACGACGGCGCCGGGATTGTTCACCTATTCCGGCGCAACATCAGTGCCGGGGGCGAGCGTCGTGCCCGGTCTCGCCGGCCAGATCATCGTCAATCCCAACGCCGATCCGAGCCAGGGCGGCGATCTCACTCGGCTGCGCGACGGCGGCATTTCTGATCCGACCAACTCCGCCTATCTCTATAATACGACTGGTGCCGCGGGCTTTACGGATCGCATAAACCAGCTCGTCGACTCTTTCTCGACAGCGCAGAGCTTCGATCCCTCCGCAGGCCTCGGCTCCAGCCTGTCTCTCACAGACTATGCGACATCCTCGCTCGGTTGGTTCGAGGCCCAGCGTCAACAGGCGACGGATACCGAATCCTATCAGTCGACGCTGCTGTCGCAGACGACCGACGCGCTCTCCAGCGCCACCGGCGTCAATCTCGACGAGCAAATGTCGAAAATGCTCGATCTCGAAAACTCCTATCAAGCGTCGGCAAAGCTCATCTCGGCCATAGACGCCATGTATACCGCGCTCTTCCAGGCGCTCTGACGAACGGACGGACAAATGGTCTCGATCACCTCGACCCAATCGCTCACCAATGCGCTGCGACGGTCTGTCCTCGACGTTCAGACGCAATTGTCGAAGACTCAGGCGGAAGTCTCGACCGGACGCCTCGCCGATATCGGGCTCGGCCTCGGCGCCGCGATACAGCAGGATTATTCCTACGGCTTTCACGCCGATGATCTCGCCGCGCTGACAGCGAGCAATAATGTCATCACGACTCGTCTCAGCGCGACGGATACGGCGCTGAGCTCGATAGCCAGCACGGCTCAGAACTTTCTGCAGACGCTGGTCAGCGCGCAATCGGGCGCCGGCAGCGATCCCGGCGCCATCAAGGGCTATGCCGAGACTGGACTGAAATCGCTGATCTCCGCGCTCGACACCAGCGTCGACGGCGTGCAGATTTTCGGCGGCGTCAACACCGCCGTCGCGCCGCTCGCTGACTACTTCTCCACTACTCCGTCGACCGCGAAGCAGTCGGTCGATCAGGCGTTCTTCGGCGCCTTCGGGGTCGCGCAAGGCGACGCCGGCGCGAGCGCCATCACAGATCAGCAGATGGCGACCTTCCTCTCGGGCTCATTCGCCGATCTGTTCTCTTCGTCCGGGTGGAGCAGCAATTGGTCTAGCGCGACCGATGAGACGGCGACGAACAGAATCTCCTTGTCGCAGACTTCCGAGACCTCTGTGTCCGCAAATGAGACATCGCTGCGTCAGCTCGCACAGGCTTACACAATGGTCGCCGATCTCGGCGTCGAATCTTTGAGCAGCTCCGCATATCAACAGATTCTCAAGACTGCATCTGCCACAATGTCTGACGCTATATCGGGGTTGACCAATCTGCGAGCGACAGTCGGCGTGATGCAGAAGGGCGTCTCGGATGCGAATGAATCGCTTTCGGCGCAGAGTGACATGATCAAGACGCAGATCGGCTCGCTCGAAAACGTCGACCCATATGAAGCGTCGACGCGGCTGAACAACCTGACCACTCAGCTCGAGACGTCGTACACGCTGACCGGAAAGATTCAGCAGCTGACGCTGTCGAAATATATCTGAGCGCACGAATGACCCGAAGAGAATCGCATGTATCGTAATGTCTATGCTCAGACGGTCGAAGACTCCCCCGCTGTGGCCCGCGGCCGAGAGCGCGCCGTGCTCGAGAGGGCGATCCGGCTGCTCGCGGTGGCCAAGGTCAAAGGGGTTCGAAGCAGCGAGTCGTTCGAGGCGACCGGGAACATGCGCCGAATATGGACCGTGTTCATCGAGGACCTCGGCAGCGACGGAAACGCGCTTCCCGAAGCGTTGCGAGCTTCGCTCATCTCGATCGGCCTGTGGATTCTTCGTGAGCTCGAGGCGATCGACTGCGGCAGGTCGGACAATTTCGACGGCGTCATCGAGATCAATCAGATGATCGCCGATGGACTGAGCTGAGGGCGGCATGAATATTTCGTTACGGCGGGGCGAGAAGCTCTATCTCAACGGCGCGGTGATCCGCGCCGACCGAAAAGTCTGCATCGAACTGCTCAACGACGTGACGTTCCTGCTCGAGAATCACGTCATGCAGGCGAAAGACGCGACGTCGCCTTTGCGACAGCTCTACTTCGTCGTGCAGCTGATGCTGATGTCGCCGAACGACACAGCGGCGGCATCGGACATGTGCCGCGGCATGCTGGCCTCGCTCAACACCGCCTTTCCCGATCCGCGAATTCTCAATGGGCTGGCGTTGGCTGCGAAATATGTCGAGGACAAGCGAATGTTCGATGCGTTGAAGACGATTCGTACGCTGTTCCCATTCGAGTCCGAAATACTGGCGCCGAGCGCGGCGCAGGACAGCGGCAAAGCAGCCTGAGGAGGCGATACAGTGACTGTGACCTCGACGACCTCCGTCACCAATGCGACCTCGAGCACGAGCTCGACGTCGTCTTCCAGCAGCTCGACGCAGACGCTCGGCTACGACCAGTTTCTGACGCTTCTCGTCACCGAGATGAAGTACCAGGATCCGACAAAGCCGATGGATCCGACCGAGACGGTTTCCCAGCTCGCCTCGTTTTCGTCGGTCGAGCAAGCGGTCAAGACGAACACGACGCTGACCTCGATCCTGAATTCCAATCTGCTCACGCAAGCCAGCTCGTTCATCGGCAAGACAGTGTCGTCTTCCGACGGCTCGACCTCCGGCGTCGTCGCCTCGGTCTCGACATCGAGTTCCGGCGTGACTGCGACGCTCACTGACGGCAAGACCATCTCTCTCGGGTCGGGCGTCACGGTGAGCGAATGAACGAGGCGGACGCGCTCGAGATCATGCAGCGCGCGATCTTCACCGTGCTCATTGTCTCGAGCCCGGTGGTCGGCGCCGCAATGGCGGTCGGCATCGTCATCGCGCTGCTTCAGGCCCTCACGCAGGTTCAGGAAATGACCTTGACCTTCGTGCCGAAGATCATCGTGATCTTCGTCGCGCTCGGGCTCTCTGCGCCGTTTCTCGGCGCGCAGATTCAAGCGTTCACTGATTATGCGTATTCGCGTATCGAAAAGGGATTCTGAAGGCGGCAGCGCCCGCGACGTCGCGGGGTGCGAGGAGCCGCTGGGAGCGAGAGATGACCGACGTCGCATTGGCTGGGGGCGCGCCCGAGGGACGCGTGAAGGACGTCGGATTCGCTCTGGCGATCATTTTCATCCTCTGCATTTTCTTTCTGCCGATTCCACCCTTCCTCATCGACATCGGCCTCGCATTCTCTATCGCGCTCGCCGTGCTGATATTGATGGTGTCGCTCTGGATCCAGAAACCGCTCGAATTTTCGGCCTTTCCGACGATTCTCCTCGTTGCGACGATATTGCGTCTCTCGCTCAACATAGCGACGACCCGCCTCATTCTCGGACATGGCGCGGAGGGAACCGCCGCGGCAGGCTATATCATCGCCGGCTTTTCCAAATTGGTGATGAGCGGCGACTTCGTCATCGGTCTGACGGTCTTCGCTATCATCGTAACGGTTAATTTTTTGGTCATCACCAAGGGCGCGACGCGTATCGCCGAAGTTGGCGCGCGTTTCACGCTCGACTCGATTCCCGGCAAGCAGATGGCGATCGACGCCGATCTCTCGGCCGGGCTGATCGACGAGAAGCAGGCGCAGCTGCGCCGCCGTGAGCTGGAAGAGGAGAGCTCCTTCTTCGGCTCCATGGACGGCGCGTCGAAATTCGTGCGAGGCGACGCAATCGCGGGCCTCGTGATCCTCGCGGTCAATATTTTCGGCGGCATCGTCATCGGCGTCACGCGCCATGGCATGCCTTTGTCGAACGCCGCCGATGTGTTCACCAAGCTCTCGGTGGGCGAAGGTCTCGTCTCGCAAATTCCCGCGCTCATCGTGTCGCTGGCTGCAGGCCTTCTGGTGTCGAAGGGCGGCACACGGGGCTCGACAGAGCAAAACATCGTTCGGCAGCTCGGCAATTACCCGAAGGCGCTCTATGTCGCCTCGTCTCTGCTGTTCGTGCTGGCGATGATGCCGGGTCTGCCGCTCACTCCGTTCATGATGCTCGGCGGCGCCATGGCGTTCGTCGCCTATTCCACGCCGAAGCAGGCGGCAAAGCTCCGCGCCAGCGAGCAAGCCAAGAAGGCCGAGGACGACAGGCGCGCGCAGGCGGAAGCCAAGGATTCGATCCGGGAATATTTGAAGACGCCGGGCGTCGAGCTTTGTCTCGGCAAGCAGCTGTCCGCCCGTCTCCTGATGTCGCAGGACGAGCTCGCGCATCGCGTCGGCAAGATGCGGCGCAATTTCGCTCGTCAGTATGGATTTGTGATTCCGGAGATCAAGCTCACCGACGATCTCGCGCTGAAGCAGAAGAGCTATCAGATCAAGATCCACGGCACAGTCGTCACCACGCAGGAATTGCAGCTCGGGCAGCATCTCATCATCGTCGGGCAGGGCCGCCAGCCCGATCTTCCGGGCGATGAGACGGTCGATCCCGCCTTCGGTCTCAAGTCGTTCTGGATTCCCGATGCGCTCGTCGCCGAGGCGCGGCGCGAGGGATTCGAGCCCGTCGATCCGATTTCCGTGCTGCTCACGCATCTTTCGGAAGTGCTGCGCAATAATCTCTCCCAGCTCTTGTCCTATCGCGACGCGCGCATGCTGCTCGATCGTCTCGAGCCCGAATATCGCAAGCTCATCGACGAGATGGTGCCGAATCTCATCTCCAATTCCGGCCTCCATTCCGTGCTCAAGCTGCTGCTCGCCGAACGTGTGTCGATCCGCAATCTCGATCTCGTTCTCGAGGCGGTCAGCGAGGTGGTTCCCTATGCGCGACGCGCCGAGCCGATCGTGGAGCATGTGCGGACGCGGCTGGCGCCACAAATTTGCGGCGAGATTGCAGTGAACGGGACGCTCGGCGTGCTGCGGCTCGGCGCGCGTTGGGACCTGTTCTTCCATGAGAGTCTCCGCCGTGACGCCAAGGGCGAGATCGTCGAGTTCAACGCCGATCCTTCGCTCATCGAGCAGTTTGGCCAGGAGGCGGGGACTGCGATTCGCGAGCGCATAGAGCGCGGCGATGTATTTGCGGTGGTGACGACGCCAGAAGCGCGGCCTTATGTAAAAATGATCGTCGGCCGTCTCTTTTCGGCGCTTCCCATTCTTTCGCATCTCGAGATCGCTCGCGGCGTCGAGATCAAATCGCTCGGGACGATTTCGTGACGGCGGGGCTGACGAGCGTCGTCACGACGCTCTTCGTGCTGTTCTGCAGGATCGGCGGCTGCATCATGACGATACCTGGCTTCGCGAGCCAACGGGTGCCGGTGCGCGCGCGGCTGTTTATCGCCATCGGATTGACGGTCGCTTTGGCGCCGGCGCTCGCGGATGTCGTCACGCCAGTGGTGGCGAACGCTACGCCGGGCGGCGTGCTCTTCGTCGTAATCGGGGAGCTTGTCATCGGCGTGCTCATCGGCTCGATGGCGCGTCTTTTCTTCTTCGCGCTGGAGACGATGACGACAGCGGCGGCGATGACGACCGGGCTCGGAAATATATTGGGGTCGGCTGTGGAGGAGGCGGAGCCGCTTCCCGCCATGAGCTCGTTCATCATGCTCGGCGCGACGACTTTGGTCTTCGTGCTCGATCAGCATTGGGAGATGATTCGCGGCCTCTTCGCATCCTATTCCGCGATTCCTGTAAGGGATGGAATGCCCGCGGACGGAATGTTGCGGGAATATTCGAATGTGCTGTCCCAATCGTTTCTGCTCGCGCTGCGCATCAGCAGTCCGTTTCTTTTGTTCGGCTTCATCGTCAATCTCGCCTTCGGCTTTCTCAATCGCATGACGCCGTCGGTCCCCGTCTATTTTGTTTCGACTCCGCTGCTGATCGGGCTCGGCATCTATTGGTTCTATGTGATGGCCGATGATTTCTTCACGGCTTTTTCCTCGGCGTTCGGCGCTTGGCTCTTGTCGGGATAATGGCGATGAATTGGAAAAATCAGCGGCGGATTCTCGCAGTCCATGAGCAATTGCATCGCATCGAGGTGGGGCGCCTGTCTCAGCTCGAGCGAAGGGCGCGCGAATTGAAGGAGGAGGAGACGCGAATCGTCGAATGTCTCGACGGAAATCGCAATTTGATCACGCTCTTTCCGGAAGTGGTGCTGCAAAGGCTGAAAGCCAATATTCGCCAGCAGCAGGAGCTTCGCAAGGAGGTCGATCGGCAGACGAATGTGACCTTGGAGCAGGCCAAGCGCGTGAAGCAGGCGGAACGCCTCGTCGCCGACGCTCAGATGGAGCGGGACCGCGCGATGGAGCTGGAGGCGTTGCGCGAGGTGATCGAGCATTGCACGACGCCGCGCGACTTCAGCGCGCCGTAAGTCTGCTCATGTAGAAAATTCGCTGTCGAAGGATTGGAGACCGATGTCGATCTTTCCCGCTACCGATCTCGTCACCGAAGTCGCCAGGGCCGCGGATCCTGTGCGTCGCAATGCGGCGGTCACGCGCCTCAGCGAAGTTTCTAACGCTACGCCGAGCAATGTCGATGGCTTTGCGGCCGTAGTCGCGGACAATGGCAAGGCGTCGCCCTCCGCGAAGCTCGCTGTCGCGGCGCCTGTGGTCTGGGATGGGACGGCAGCCGCGACGCGGGCGCCAATTCGGCCTGGCGAGGCGACGCAAAAGTTCGAGGCCTTCATCATTCAATCGTCACTGGAGACGATGCTTCCGAAATCGGAAAACGGCTATTTCGGTCATGGGACCGCGGGCGATGTGTGGCGCTCGATGATCGCCGAGCAGATCGGCGATCAGATCGCGAAAGCGGGCGGCCTGGGGCTGCGCAAGCTGCTCGATCACAATTTGTCTTCGAGCAATGAGCGCACAAAGACGTCGTGAGGTCGTCGGCGTTATCCGCGACTGTGATTGGAACCGGTTCGAATGGATATGGGACATGGCTGCGCATCGATATAGCGATGAGAGAATGAGTGGAACGCCGTTCCGGAGCGATCATGCACAGGAGGCGCGGCGTGCGGCTTTCGTCGGCTGCGTCGATCGATTGACGCGGCTGATCGAGCGCGAGACCGAGGCGCTGCGATCACGCGCCAATGTGGACTTCGAGGATTTCAACGCGCGCAAGACTCATGCGCTGCTCGAATTTTCGCGCGCCTCGCGGGCCTATGCGGCGCCGCGTTCGTCCGCGATCGAAGCGAAGGTCGAACTATTGCGCGCCACTCTGGTCGAAAATGGAAAGCTGCTGGAACGGCGCCTTCGCGCGATGCGAGAGATTGCCGGCATCATGATCTGCACGATCGAGATGGCGGAGTCCGACGGAACCTATTCCACGAGAGCATCGGTGGAACGTTGATTTTGGAGCCCTATCGATGATGCGCATGGTTTTGATCGGGATCTGGGCCTGCGTGGTGACGTTGGGCTCGACCTTCGGCGCGTCCTATTGGAAATCGCATCGCAGCGCGCCGGGGGAAGCGGCGCAGCATGCGGAAAAGCTCGAGGTGAAGAAGGTCAAGCCGATCACCGTTCCGATCATCTCGGACGGGACGCTGAAGGGCTATATTTCGGCGGAATTCGCTTATGTCGTCGAGGCGTCCAACAAGGGAGGCCATGGCGGCGGCGGCGCGCCGGTCGATGCGGACAGCTATGTGATGGATGAGGCGTTTCGTCGGCTCTATGCCGACAACAACCTCGATTTTCGGCGAATCGAAAAATACGATCTCAATTCGCTGACGAAGGAGCTCACCAAGAGCATCAACGAGAGGCTGGGCGGCGAGCTCGTGCGCGAGACATTGGTCAAGAGCTTCGCCTTCGTCCCGAAGGACGATATCCCACACTGAAAAAAGGCCGGCCGGCGTAACGCCGGCCAGAGCCTTTCTCTCAATTATCGAAGCTTAGAACGCTTTTCAGCCGACCATCATATAGCCGAGGAAGCGTTGCGAATCGATCGGGTCATAGCCGAGGCGCGCACGCAGCTTCTTACGCAGCTTGCTCACATGGCTCTCGACGACATTCTCCTCGACCACATCGTCGAAGAGACCGTAGACCGCGTTGAAGATTTGCGACTTGGTCAGACGGCGCCCGCGATTCATCACGAAATATTCGAGAATCCTGCGCTCGCGTCGCGGCAGGTTGAAGGGCTCTCCGCGCACCAGTGGATCGCGGCCGTCGAAGAACACCTGCATCGGCCCGACCACCGCATGATCGCGACGTGTCTCCGCACGGCGACGAATAGCGTAGACGCGCGCGAGAATCTCTTTCACGTGAATCGGCTTGCGGACGACGTCGTCGACGCCGGCCGTGAACAGCCCGAGCGTCTGCTCGAGAGACGGCGCCTCGTTCATCGCGATGACGGGCGCCTGAGACCGCTTGCGAATGAGCTTCGGCAGCTCTTCGCGCTCCGGGCACTCCCCGATCAAAAAGGCCTCCACGGCGAGCATATCCGTCTCGACCGCGGAGTCGACCCAATCGATGAACTGCCCGGAACAGAACCCCGCCGAGGAGATTCCCTCCTGGCCGAAGTGGCGCGCATACCCACTCGTCACCAGTTCACGCTCATCGACGATTATGAACATTGCCGTCCCCTTGACATCTGTCTCGCCCTGGCAATCTGCGCGAATCACTATACGGACTACTTAGCCGCATCGATTCCGCGGCGTCAACGAAATAGTAACCAAATAAAGTAATGCTTTCTTTACCAGCCTGTGTCCGCGGTGTTCGCCGCGCGCTGCGTCTCGAGCAAGCCACACGCAAGGCGGATCGGTCAGCCTATGGTTCGTCGAACATAGACGTCGAGCCAGACCCCGGGCCAGATCCAATGTCAAATTTGCGAAAGGCGCTTCCGCTCGTCGCCGCGGCGGCGTTCGTCTCATGCGCCTTCGCCGTCGGAGCGGAGCAGAAGAAGGCGGAGCCTGTCGCCAAGGAGGAGCCTCCGCGGGCGCGAGAGGCGCGCGCCGCGCCGCCGCCTCCCGATGCGCGCCAATATTGCGCCGATATAGCCGCCGCCGCCGGCGCCGCTCGCAATGCGCGGCAGGAGAAGGAGCTGCTGGATATCGAGCAGCGAATCGCCAAGCGCACCGCGGAGCTCGAAGCCAAGCGCGCGGAGCTGCAGGATGTGCTCGATCGCTACGACACGCTGCTGAAGCAGACCGACGAACGGCTCGTCTCTATCTATGGACGCATGCGGCCGGAAGCCGCCGCCGCGCAATTCGCGAATATGGAGGAGGACATGGCGGCGGCCATGCTCATGCGGCTGCAGCCAAAGCAGTCCAGCGCGATTCTCAACGAGATGGAGGCCTCCCGCGCCGTCGTGCTGACCAAGAAGGTCGCCGCTCTGTCGAGCCTCGTCGGCGGCGGAAAGAAGCAATGAAGCGGCTTGCTATAGCGATCGGCTCGGCGCTGGCGCTCGCCGGATGCGCCACGGACCCGCGCGACATCGGGCGCGAGCCACATATGAGTCCCGTCGGCAGCGGATTGTCCGCTTATGACGATCAGCTGCCGACCGGCTCGACGCGTCCGCCGGCGCTCGGGCCGCAGATGCGGCTGGACGAGAACAGGGTCAATCTCTATCGCGATGTGCGCGCGATGACCGTCGGCGATGTCGTCACCGTGAACATATCTATGGACGACAAGGCGGTGCTCGGCAATTCGACCGATCGCTCGCGCGATTCGAAGGTCAAGACGACCTGGTCGTTTCTGTTCGATTTCCTCGCTGGCGCGTCATCCGCTCCGCCGGAGCGCAAATGGACAGGCACGGTCAATAATGATCTGCAGTCGAGCAGCTCGACGCAGGGGCAGGGGTCGATCAACCGCTCGGAGCAGATTCGGCTTTCGGTCGCCGCCGTCGTCACCGCGGTTCTGCCCAATGGCAATCTCATGCTGCGCGGGTCGCAGGAGATCCGCGTGAATTACGAGCTGCGCGTGCTGACGATCGCCGGCATCGCGCGGCCGCGCGACATCGGCAAGGACAATATGATCTCCTACGACAAGATCGCCGAGGCGCGCGTCTCCTATGGCGGACGTGGGCGATTGACGGAGGTGCAGCAGCCCGCATGGGGCCAGCAGGCCTACGACATATTCGCGCCGTTCTGAGATAGGAAGGGGAAGGAACGTGGCCGCGCCGTCTGGCACCACCACCGCCGCCGAAACGCATTCGTCGTCCTCCGGTCAGCTGGCGCTCGCGCTCATCGTCGCGACGGTTCTCGGCGCCGGAGGCGGGGGCTTCCTCGGCTTCACGCTGACCGGCGATCCGTCCACGGCCGCCAAACCCGCCGAGCCGGCGCCGGCCGAGAGCGCGGCGCCGAAAAAAAGCGCGGAGTCCGCCGATAAGGGGCATGGCGCGCAGGGACATGGCGGGCAGGCGCATGGCGGACATGGCGCCGCCGCGCCGAACGAAGGCGCGAAGGATGCGCCGCAGGCGAAGATGAAGCTCAAGGAGCTCGCGCCGATCGTCACCAATCTCGCCCTGCCGGAGACCGGATGGGTGCGCCTTCAGGCGTCGATCGTCTATGATTCCCAAGCCGTGCCGCAGCCGGACATATTGATCTCGCAAGTGACCGCGGACATCGTCGCCTTTCTGCGGACGATGACGCTTTCCTCGCTCGAGGGCTCGGACGGGCTGCGGCGCCTGCACGAGGATCTGACGGATCGGGCGGCGACACGTTCGGAAGGTCACATTCAGGAGGTCATCATTCAAGCCCTGGTCGTTCAATGAAGCGCGCAGCCGCGATCCTTCTCCTCCTCCTCCTTGCGCCGACCGCCGCTCTGGCGCAGGGGTTCGACCTCAACGCACTGCTGCCCGCAGGAGGCGGCGCGGCTAGTGGCAGGATCGTGCAGATCCTCGTCCTGTTGACGGTCCTCTCCATCGCGCCGGGCCTGCTCATCATGGTGACGAGCTTCACCCGCTTCGCCATAGCGCTGTCGTTTCTGCGCAGCGGCTTGGGGCTGCAGAGCACGCCGGCCAATCTCGTGCTCATCAGCCTCGCTTTGTTCATGACCTTCTATGTGATGGCGCCGACTTTCGACGCGGCCTGGAAGGACGGGCTGAAGCCGTTGATGGACAATAAGATCACCGAGGTGGAGGCGTTCGACAAAATCTCGCAGCCGTTCCGCAAGTTCATGATCGCCAATGTGCGCGACAAGGACATCAAGCTGTTCGAGAATTTGACCAAGGACAAAGGGACGACCGGAGATTACGAGAAGCTCGGTCTCCAGGTTCTCGCCCCCGCCTTCATGATCTCCGAGCTGCGTCGCGGCTTCGAGATCGGCTTTCTCATCGTGCTGCCCTTTCTCGTCATCGACATGGTCGTCGCGGTGATCACAATGTCGATGGGCATGATGATGCTGCCCCCGACCGCGATCTCCTTGCCGATCAAAGTGCTGTTCTTCATCCTCATCGATGGGTGGAATCTCCTCGTCGGCAGCCTCATCCGCTCCTACGGCTGAACCAGCGTCCCAGGGAGCGCCAAGCCGGCAGCGCGGCTCCAAATCCCTGTTAGCCCTTCATTAATCGCATTTTCCGCGATTTGTGGCGATCCTGCGCCCTACGTGTAATATCCGATTGTCCGGCGCGGCTATGCGAGACCGCAGGCGCGCCGTCGACAGAGTTCTTCGGATAGGGCAGGGCGCCCAAGGCATGATGCCGCTTCCGTCGAGCCGGTGAGTTTCCGGGATGTCGCGTTCACCTCATCCAAGGATCGACGAGTCATGACCAGCATTTTGACCAACGCCTCCGCCATCACCGCTCTGCAATCGCTGCGCTCGGTCCAGTCGTCTCTCGCTTCCACGCAGAAGGAGATTTCGACGGGCCTGAAGATTTCTTCGGCCACTGACAACGCCTCGACCTGGTCGATCGCTCAGACGATGAAATCCGATCAGGGCGTTCTCTCGACGATCAGCGACTCGCTGTCGGTCAGCTCCTCTGTGCTCAACGTCGCTACGGCCGCGGTGACCAACGCCATTTCGGTCGTCAACAACATCAAATCCGCCGTCGCGCAGGCCGCTCAGCCCGGCGCGGATCTGGCCAAGATCGGCACGAGCCTCACCGGTCTCAGCGATCAGCTCAAGAGCATTGTCAGCTCGGCGAATTTCAATGGCTTGAATCTGCTCGACGGCTCGCGCAGCACCTTCAACTCCATCGCCTCCTATAGCGACGGCACCGGCACTTCGGCCTCGGCGCTGAACACGATCAACCTGTCGGTCTCCGCCCTGATCGGCGGCGGCGGCGCTTCTCCGGCGGTCGCGGCCGGCGCGGGCATATTGGAGGCCGCTCAGGCCACCGGCGCCACCGCCGCGACGAATTTCACGAGCCTGTCGTCCTCCGACGTCGCTTCGAGCTCGACGATCACCGACACTCTGTCGAACGCCGACAAGGTGATCGCGGATCTGACGCAATATGCGTCGAAGATCGGCGCGACGCAGACCAGCGTCAATGGACAGGCCGCCTTCGTCAAGACGCTGAACGAAGGTCTGACGGCGGGCGTCAGCTCGCTGGTCGACGCCGACATGAACGAAGCTTCGACCCGCCTGCAGGCCTTGCAGACGCAGCAGCAGCTCGGCGTCCAGTCGCTGTCGATCGCCAATCAGAACAGCCAGATCATCCTGCGCCTGTTCCAGTAATACGCCACTCTCCAAACCCGAAAAGAAGCCGCGCCCTTCGGGGCGCGGCTTTTTTTGTCGCGCGTGCGCGGCGGACGCTTTGCCCGTTTAGACCTTTATTAAGGTTATCTAGTTAGGTTAACCACCGTGCAGGCTGTGCTGTAACCGTCGAGACCGGAACGGTTTCGACGGGTCGTCGAGTGGATTGGCTCCCGCGATGTGGCGCTCCGCCGATGATTGCTTCGGATAGGGCTCCCGAGCCCAAAGGCATGATGCCGTTTCCGTCGAGCCGGTGAAATTCCGGGATGCCTTTCGTCACTAGTTTCACCCCAAAAGGGATCGATGAGTCATGTCCAGCATTCTCACTAACCCCTCGGCTATCACGGCCCTTCAGTCGCTGCGGGCGACGCAGCAGGCGCTTGCGAGCACCCAGAAGGAAGTTTCGACCGGCCTCAAGATTTCGAGCGCCACCGACAACGCCTCGACCTGGTCGATCGCCGAGACGATGAAGTCCGATCAAGGCGTGCTGTCGACGATCGGCGATTCGATGACGGTGAGCTCATCGCTCCTCAACATCGCCCAGACCGCCGTCACAAATGCGATCTCGGTGCTCAACAATATCAAATCGGCGGTCGCGCAGGCGGCGCAGCCCGGCGCAGACACGGCGAAGATCGGCACGAGCCTGACCGGCCTCAGCAATCAGCTGAAGAGCATCGTCGCCTCGGCGAGCTTCAACGGCCTCAACATTCTGGACGGCTCGCAGTCTTCCTTCGCCTTTATCGCCTCTTACACGGATGGCGGCGGCTCGACGGCTTCGGCGCTCAACACGATCAATCTTACGGCGACCGCGCTGATCGGCGGCGGCGGCGCGTCGCCTGCGGTTGCGGCCGGCTCGGGCATTTTGGAAGCTGCGCAGGGAACGGGCGCGACCGCGGCGACCGATTTCACCAATCTGTCGACGACGGACGTCTCCTCGAGCTCGGTCATCACCGATTCGCTGACCAACGCCGACAAGGCGATCTCCGATCTCACCAAATATGCGGCGCAGATCGGCGCGACGCAGACGACGATCACCGGTCAGGCCGCCTTCGTCAAGACGCTGAACGAAGCCCTCACCAATGGCGTCAGCTCGCTCGTCGACGCCGATATGAACGAGGCGTCGACACGCCTGCAGGCTCTGCAGACCCAGCAGCAGCTCGGCGTCCAGTCGCTGTCGATCGCCAACCAGAACAGCCAGATCATCCTCAAGCTGTTCCAGTGACGATTTCGACGATCCGAGCAAGGGTCTCGCCGCCGACGGCGAGGCCCTTCCTCGTCTGAGCCGAGACGATCGGCAAAGTTCGCGCAAGCCACCGCCTGCACATTGGGGAACCGCATCGCGTCAACCCGATGAAACGCCCCCGATGGATCGCCTTATTCAGCTGCGAGACAATCTGCTCGGACTTGGTCCCCGCAAGCTTGCCGCACTCGCTATGATCTTTGTCCTCGTCCTGGCGGTGACCGGGGTCGCGGCCTATTATCTCTCACGTCCGAATTTCGAGGTGCTCTACGCCGGCCTCGATCGAGAGGATGTGAGCCGCATCGGCGCCGCGTTGAAATCGAACGGGACTCCATTCGATATCAATCCCGAGGGCAACGCCGTCTCGGTCCACTACGGCCAGACCGCGCAAGCGCGCATGATGCTCGCCGAAAGAGGCCTGCCTCAGAGCGCCAACGCCGGCTACGAGCTGTTCGACAAGGTCGGCTCGCTCGGCCTCACCTCCTTCATGCAGGAGGTGACGCGCATACGCGCGCTGGAAGGCGAGCTGGCGCGAACCATTCAGCTGATTCGCGGCGTGAAGGCCGCACGCGTGCATATCGTGCTCGCCGACGAAGGCTCGTTCCGCCGCGCCAAGCAGCCGCCCTCCGCCTCCGTCGTCATTCGCACGGAGAGCCCCGACGACTCCAAAGCGGCACATGCGATCCGCCATCTCGTCGCCGCATCCATTCCCGGCATGACGGTCGATCAAGTCACAGTGCTCAATACCGACGGCATGCTGCTCACGACCTCCGAAGGCGATGAGAATGACGCCGTGCCCGGCAAGACGCTGACGCTCGAGCGCACCGTCGCCAAGGATATTCAGGACAATATCCGCCGTACCCTCACGCCCTATCTGCGCTTGTCGAATTTCCAGGTGAGCGTGCGAACGCGGATAAACACGGATCGCAAGCAGACCAATGAGACGATCTTCGATCCCGAGTCGCGGGTCGAGAGATCGGTGCGCGTCGTCAAGGAGAATTCGACGTCGCAGAACAACAGCACCACCGGATCCACCGGCTCGGACCGCAATATTCCGCAGGACAATAAGCCGTCCGCATCCGAGGGCAAGCAGTCCAACGACGAGAACAAGAAGAACGAGGAGCTCACCAATTTCGAGCTCTCGTCCAAGACGATCACCACGGTCAGCGGCGGCTATACGGTCGAGAACATCTCCATCGCCGTTCTGGTCAATCGCGCCAGCCTCGGCGGTCCCGGCAAGGATGCGCCGAAGCCCGATGCGGTCGAGCGGCAGATCAAGGAGATCGAGCAATTGGTTTCGACGGCCGCGGGCCTGCACAAGGAGCGCGGCGATACAGTGAAGGTTTCGGCTGTCGAATTCATGCCCAATGAAAACGATATGGGTCCGGTCGAGGCGCCGGGCTGGGCCGACGCGCTCACGCATCAGCTCGGCTCGGTCATCAATGCTCTGGCGCTGATCGCCGTCACTGTGATGCTCGTCATCTTCGGCCTGCGTCCCGCGACCCGTGCGCTGCTCGCGGAGACTCCGAGCGCGGCGCTCGCCGAGAATGCCTCGCCGATGCTCGACCTCGATGGAGGCATAGAGCTGCCCTTCACTCCGCTCGAGGCGCCAGAATTCACAATGGCGGCGGCGATCGATACGGGGCTGATCGAGGATATCGCCGATCAGGAGACGTTCACCCAGCAGAAGCGGCTCGAGCAGCTGATCGAGGCCGATGAGATGCAGGCCGTGGCGATTCTGAAGCAATGGATGTATGCGGAGGGACGCGTTTGATGGCGCGCTCGGTCGCCTTCTATCTTCCTTGTTTCGACGAGCAGCCGAAAATCCTCGCGCCCGAGCCGTCCCCGCTCGCCATCGAATTCGACGAGCCGGAGCCGGCGATCGATCTCCCAGAGCCCGAGCCGGAAGATATCCGACCCGTTCTCACCGATGAGCTGCGCGAGCAATTGCTCGAGGAAGGGCGCGCCGCCGCCAGGGCCGAATGCGACGAGATGATCGCGCGCGAGCGCGCGGCCGTCGCGCAGCGGCTAGAGGAGGAGCGGCGTCGCTGGTCGCGCGAAGAAGGCGAGCGGCTCGGTCGTGAATTTCGCGACTCGCTCGGCCGCTACTCCGCGCGCATCGGCGAAGACGTCGAGCGCATTCTCGAGCCCTTCGTGGTGCGAGAGATCAGAGAGAAGATGCTCGTCGCCCTCATGGACACTCTGCGCATTCTCATCGCCGATCGGGAAAATCCGGTGATTCATCTCAGCGGACCCGTGGATCTGCTCGAGGCGGTCTGCGCCAAGCTCAATGGCGAGGATATCGCCACGAAGATCGAGGATGTCGGCGGCGTCGACGTGCGTGCGCGTCTCGACGCCACGACGATCGAGACCCGCCTCGGCGAATGGATGGCGCAGCTGCGCGAAGGGGATGACGCCGCATGAGCGATCACGAGGAAAGCGAGATCATCTTCATTCGCAAGAAGCATGGCGATGAAGAGGAAGCGCATCATGGCGGCGTCTGGAAGCTCGCCTTCGCCGACTTCATGACAGCTATGATGGCCTTCTTTCTGGTGATGTGGCTCATCAATTCCACATCGAAGGAGACCAAGGCGGCGATCGTTCAATATTTCAATCCCGTGCAGCTCATCGACTCCAACCCCGCGCATAAGGGGCTGCGTGATCCTGCCGAAGCGGGGCAGGGAAAGAGCCAGCAACCCAGCGCGGCGCCGGACAAGGGCGCGCCGGCCTCGGCGCCGCCGGCTTCCGCGGAGAAGGACAGCCCACAGCGCGAGGCCGCGCTCCTTTACGACCCGATGTCGACTCTCGACGAGATCGACAAAAAATCGGCGCAGCCTTCGTCCTTCGGCGACCCCTTCGATCGCAGCGCCCATGGCGTCGGCTATGTGGACGAGCGTATCGAGGACAGCGGCTCGCCGGACAAATCGCCGACGGCCGAGCCGCTGGAAGCTCCGCGCGCAAAGCCCGCGCCATCGACGTCGCAGAGCAAATCTGCGGCGCAGCCTCCGCGCGGGGCGGCTTCGGCGCAAGGGGAGGACAAGAAGGGCGACGCAACGGCCGCCAGTGTGAAGGCCGCAGTGGAGAAGGTCGTGAAAGCCGAGCTCGCCGCATTGCGCGCGGCTCCGCATGTCGAGGTTGCGGAGACGTCCGAAGGGCTGCTCATCAGCCTCACGGACGACGCCGCATTCTCGATGTTCGCCGTCGGCTCCGTCGAGCCGCGGCCGCAGGCCGTCCGCATCATCGGCCAAATCGGCCAGCTCCTCGCCAAGCAGAGCGGCGAGATCGAGCTGCGCGGACACACGGACGGTCGATCTTATAAATCGGCGACCTATGACAATTGGCGTCTCTCTTCCGATCGCGCCAACATGGCCTATTACATGCTCGTGCGCGGCGGGCTTCCCGAGAAGCGCGTGGTGAAGATCGCCGGCTATGCCGATCGTCGGCCGAAGACTCCCAAAGAGCCGCTCGCGGCGGTCAATCGCCGCATCGAAATCTTGCTGCGCAGGAGCGATCGGTGAGGATATTCGCGCGAGCCGTCATTCTCGCCGCTGGCCTGAGCTTCGGTCCGGCATATTGCGCCGAAGCGGGCGAGCTCACCGAGCAGGTGCGCGCGCTCAACACTTTGCAAGGGTCGATGGTGCAGGGCGCGGCCGGCGCCCGTGGCGCGATTCCTGCGCAGATCGAGCGCATAGAGCAGGTCGTCGCTTCGCTCGAAGCCGACGCCTGGAAGGAAAAGAGCAATTCTGTCGCCGCAGCGATCTTCCTGTTCTGCGGCGGCCCATCCCGCTCGATCCGCAAAATTCTCGACGCCCATCTCGTCCCCGATGCCGAAACGCCGCTCGTCGCCGGCGCCGTCGCCTATGCGGAAGGCCATAATGACGAGGCCGCCAAGCTGCTGGCGCCGATCGATGCGCGAACGCAGTCCGACACGCTCGCCGCGCATCTCGCATTGATCCAAGGCGGATTGCTGATCGGCTCCGATAGAGCGAAGGCGCGCGAGCTGTTCGATCTCGCGCGTTTGCTGATGCCGAGCTCCCTTGTCGAGGAGGCCGCCCTGCGACGCGAGATGTCGATCGTCGATGTGACGCAGGATCCCACAAAATTTCTCGTGCTCGGCCGTCGCTATGGCTCGCAATACGCAAGATCGCCTTTCTCCCGCAATTATTGGGACGAAATGCGCGCCGCGACGCTGCGCGCGGCCGCCAATGGCGACAATTCCCGCTTGAGCGAATTCCGCGGTCTGCTGAAAGGCGCCTCGCCAGGATTGCGTTTCGAGACGCATATGGGCGTCGCGCGGCAAGCGATTCTGAGCGGCCGTGTCGCCCTGGCGACGACGGAGACGCAATATGCAGGGCCTCTCGCAGACACGCCCGCCGCCCGCGCGCGCGTAGAGCTCTATCGCGCTGCGATCGCCGGGCTCACTGGTGAGTTCGAGACGGCGGAAGCGGAGTTCCAAAAAATCGATCCGAGAATTCTGCCTTCGGCCGATGTCGAAGTTCGCAACATCGTGACCGCCGCGATCAGCCGTCTTCAGGGCGTGACCGACGGCGTCTCTTCCGCCGCGGCGACCACGCCGGCCCAAGAGGCGACGCGTCCCGATTCGACGGTCGAGCGCTCTGCGCAGCAGGCGTTGAGCGACGCCGACGCGCTGCTGCAGCGGGCGACACGCAGATGACTCTCGACGCTCTTTTTCCCAATCTTCAGACCGCACGTCTTCTTGCTCGTCAGACCGACGCGGCTTCGTCCGGGCAGCGTGATTCTGACGGCGCGGACGCCGATCAATTCGCTTCGCTGCTCTCCGATCTCGACGATCGAAGCACTGTCTCTGCGCGCCTCCCTGCCGCGGAAGCGATGGCAGATCATAGGGTGTCGGATTCCGAGGAAGCTGCGGCCGCTGAGGCGACGAGCAATGCGGCGCCGCAGATGCTGGCTTTCGTCGCGGTCCCGGCATTCGACATGAGCTGGCGGCCCGCTGTCGATGCGCAATCGGCGCCGGCTCCATCCGATGGCGCATCCATCGATGAGACAGCGGTGCCGATGCGCGAGGAAGCGGGTGGATCACGAGCGGATAGTGGCGCGAACGAGGTTGCGCGCCGTTTCTCCGCGCCCATGTCTTCACCGCGACCGAGCACGATCGAGTCCGGCAGGCGTATCGCGGACAGCGCTGGTCCTGACGCTTCGCCGCCGGCACGGACGTCGGATGCGGCGCCCTCGTTGCAGCAGGCCGACAAAATCGATCAGGCCGTCGAGCCGCGCGTCTGGTCTTCCGGCGTTGTGTCGACGATCCCATCGACAACTGGCGCTTCCAGCGGACTCTCCGACATGGCTTCTCAGTCGACGCCAGCGGCGTCCGCGCAAGCCTCCGTGGAGCGGCAGAGCGAAGCTCCGCTTGCATCCGCATCGCGGCCCGCCTCTTCTTTGCGCTCCGACTCGACAGCCGGGCGGAGCGTCATCGCTTCGGCGGCCAATGTCATGATGTCGCGCAATCTCAGCGGCCGCGCATCAGACGACGAAAAAGCTGTTGTCGCCACGACGCCCGATCCACGCAGCGCTCCGGTTGCGGCTGTCTCGTCGGGGCTAGCGCCCGCCGCGGCCGCGCCGCAGCGAGACTCGTCCATGGTTGGTGCGACGAATTCGCAAACGCCGCCGATCGAAGCGCCTCCGTCGGTCCAATCTGCCGCGCGAGAGGCCACCGGGCCGCAACCGGTCGCTGCTTCGGCAGTCGCGACTTTGGTCGCCGAACCTCTGCGCGTGGAAGCCTCCTCGCGTGCGAATTTCGTCCACGTCGATGCGATTGTTTCGGCGCCGTCCACGGGCGAGGTGAGCGCAGAGCAAGGAACCGACAATCGTGTGTCGGCGCGCCTCATCGGTATCGATTCAGAGGTCCCGGATTCATCGGCGCCGACAGAAACTATCGACATTCGACGTGCGAGCCGGCCGGTATCGGGCGATAAGATGTCCGCCACTTCGCTCGGCGCGTCGATCGCTCAGCTAGGCGTATCACCCACAGCGACGCCGCAAGCGACATCCGTAAGATTTGCTTCGCCGAACGACTCGCCGTCATTTTCGACGCCCATCGTGATGCTCGGGGCCGGGCGCTCATCGGCAATAGAAGCGCCTGCCGTGTCGGAGCTCGCCGCTTCCGCGCCCGTCCCGAATGACATTTCGGCGTCGCTCGACGAGATTGAGGCGACGACGCAGAGACAGCCGCTTCCGGCCTCCGCATCGCCGTCCGCGGAAACGTCGTTCGCGCCGCGAGCCGCCGCCGTGGATGCGCGCCTGGATTCCGTCGCATCGTATGATCTGGATCGTGCTCCCGTGCGGTCGGCGTCGTCTGCGCTCGAGATGCAGACGCAGACCCAGTCACTCGCGCGAAGCTCGGACGAGAGCGCTCTGGAGGCGCCGATCGCTCGCACGAGCGCATTCGCGCCGTTCGATTTGCGTGCTCCCGCGCGTCCATCAGCTCCCGCGTCTTCGCAAACCAATGCGCCAACTCCAACGGCGGACCCCGCTGCAACGCTTTCCTCGGCGCAAATCGATTCGGCTAGAGGCGAGAACGCTTACGCGCCATCCGTGTCATCGAGCCCCGCCTCGGCGCCTCGCGCGGCGCAGACATCCTCGGATGACAGCGCTCTTGCAGCCGCTGATCGATCTTCGGTCGCGCAGGGACGGCGCGCCGCGGTTGCGCTCTCGTCTGTCGATTTGCAGGGAGACGCTTTCGCAGCGGCTGCTCCGCGTTCACCAGATGTCGCGATCGAGGAGAGATCGTCCGACTCTCCAGAATCGACGCCTTCAGTCGCCTCCAATTTTGGCGCTCGGTCGTTCGCGCCCTTCGAGCTTCGCGGCGATGTGGCGCCGTCGGCTTCCGATCTCCTTCGGCAGGCTCGATCGACGAGCGTTTCTTCGCAATCCGAGCTCGCGCCCTCGACGTTCTATGCGGCTCCTGCTCCTGATATGCGCGGGAGTCCGTCCGACGATCTCGGCGGCGTCTCAGTCGCGCAAGCAGACAAAACGAGTGTCGTCGCTCCGTCGGCGCGCATCGAGATCGGTCCCTCGGCCTCAGCTGTTTCGCCATACGAAACGCCAACGACGTTGACGCCGTTCGATCCGCGTGACCCCGTGGTTGAAGCTGTTCCGACTTCGACGCGCGCTTATACGCGCGCTGCTTCGCCCAGCACGGAAATCGCCGCCGACATCGGCGCACGCTCTACCTCGGACAGCGCCGAGCCGACTGTGCAGGACACATCAACGCGCGCGGCGGCGTTCCAATCGCGCGCCTATGGCGAGGTGACGACCGCGGACGCTTCCGCCCGTCGGCAGGCGACGTCTTTCGAAACCTCTGATCGTAGCCGAAGCGATGTTCCTGCGACATTGGTCGATGTCGATGATCGGCGCTCGGACTGGATGGGGACGACGAGCGCCACATCGACGCGCGCGTCCAGTTTCACCGGCGGAACGTTGGATCGAAGCGCGCAAGTCGACCGAACCGCTCGCGCCGCGACCGAGGCGCCGGTTGCGGATACGTCGAGCCCGTCGCTGTCGATGCTGCAGCAGGATGCGGCGACCGCCGACACGGCCGCGTCGCAGCGAAATGTCGCGACCGCAGCTACCACACCCGATTCGCAGATTTCGAGCGAAAGGCGCCGTTCGACGCCTGCCGCGGACGTCGCTCGGTCCGTCGCCGCCGCATCGCGCGCCGCGCCATCCCCTGCTGCGAGCGCCGCAGACCCCAGCGTTCCGCAGCAGGTTGTGCGGCGATCGTCGGATGCCGGCGCCTCGCAGTCCGCGCCGACTCCCGCCTCGAGCGCGCCTGCCGATCGTGGGCGAGCGCGAGATCTTTCTTTCATAGAGTCGATCGACGATCGCGCGCCCGCATCGGCGCTGGCGGATCACATCCAGAGCGATGATCGAGCGCCGGCCGCATCGACAGGCGCGGCGCAGATCCAATCCTCTTCGGCTCCCGCCAGTGGCGATGCGCCGCGCGCGGCCATCGTTGCGTCGGGCGCCGCGCCGACCGCATCCGCGCCACAGCGCGATCGTATGAGCGCCGTTCGGTCGAGCGATCGAATCTCGGCCAATGATCGGCGCGCGAGCGCATCGACCGTGGCGGAGTCCGTCGATCCCACCACTGTCGCAACTTCATTCGGCGATGCGCGCAGCGTGGAAGCCGCTTCATCCAGCGGCGACGGAAGTTCGGATCGCCGCCCCGCGGCGGCGACCGCCGATCGGCCGGCGCCGTCCGTCGAAATGAGAGCCGCGACATTCGACGCGCGTGACAATGTGGCGACGCCGACGACAGCGTCTGCTGTGACGGGCGATGCGCCGAATGTCTCCGCAGCGCCGAGCGCGGCGACGGTCGATGACGGAGCAGGCGCCGCTGCGCCGGAGCCGATCGGAACGCTCGCCATTCTCGCGCCTGCGACACAATTGCCGACGGCTTTCGCCGAGCTGCTCGCGCCGCAAGCGCGCAGCCTGATCGCTTCTGCTTCTCTGGCGCCTTCGGCTACGGTAACGGCGGCGCCCGCCGCGAACGTCGGCGAAGCGCAGCGGCAGAACGTTGCGCCCAAAATTCTGACCATAGAGCTCGAGCCTGCGGCGCTCGGCGCGGTCACTGTGAAGATGAAGCTGGCGCATTCGGGAATAGACATGCGCATCAGCGTCGAATCGACCGAGGCGCTGCACCGGCTCGATGCGACGCGCGAGAAGCTCGTCGAGGCGATGCAGTCGTCCGGCTGCACCATCGACTCCTGCACCATTCAGATCGGCCAGAGCGTCGCCGACGCCGCCAATGCGCAAGCCGCGTTCGATAATGGCGGCGCCTTTGCGCAATCGGGCGGAGCCGGACGCGAGGAGCAGAGCGTCGGTCGACAGGGAGCGGGCTATGGGGGATCGGGCGGTGAGCGCAGGCAAGGCGCGGGCGCGGAGAATGGCGAGCGGGGGCCGAATGGCGAGCCTCGCCGCGTCGCTGATCGCCGTGGCGGCGACGTCTATCTGTGAGGCGCACGCCGAGGGCCGGCCGACATCGAGCAATATTTGCGAAAGGGAGATGATCCGCGCCTCCAATGAGAATGCGGTTCCTCTCGCAGTGCTCTATGCGGTGGCGCTCACCGAGACCGGGCAAAAGGGCGCGCTCAACGCTTTCGCGATGAATGTCGAGGGGCGGGCGGTGTTCAGCGCCGATTTCCGCGAGGCAATGATGCGATTTCTCGCGGCGAAGCGTTCCGGCGCCGTGCTCATCGATATCGGCTGCATGCAGGTCAATCATCACTATCACGGCGCGCGCTTCGCCAGCGTCGAGGCGATGTTCGATCCGCGCGCAAACGTCGATTATGCGGCGCGCTTTCTCAAGGATCTTCACAAGCGGGAAGGGACATGGACCTCCGCCGTCGCGCGCTATCACGCAGGGCCGAAGAATGCGCCGGCGCAGAAGAGCTATGTGTGCGCGGTGATCGCCAATATGATCGCCAGCGGCTTCGGCGCCTGGACCGACGCCTCGCGCGATTTCTGCCGCCCGCGGCGTGAGGCCGCGTCGCGCTGAGCGGGGCCGGCGCTCAGCGTCGCTCGCCCTCGACCGCGGCGCGATGCAGATAGGACGCGAAAGCGTCGAATATCTTGCGCATCTGCGGCGGCTTGTAAGGGAACACGTCTACGGGGTCCATGTCGTGGACCAGCAGCGTGTGATCGACCTTGAAGACGACCAGCTCGCCGCTCTCCGTCTCTGCGCAATCCACGCCGAAATAGGTGAGGCCGACGCATTCGACCAGCGCCTCGAAGGCGCCGGAATGGCGCGTCACGAAGTCGGTGTCGAAGGTCGCGAAGAAATGCTCCTCCTCGCGCCGGCGCCGCAGGTCTGCTTCCATTCGCGCATCGACATAGGAGCCGTTCCAGCCTTCGGAGACCGCGAGATGGCAGGCGTAGGGGCGCCGGTCGATAAACAGCAGGCGAATTTTTCGATAGAGACCGTCCTGTCCACGGCAATCCACGAATGGCGACACGAGATAGGCCCGGTCCGAGCGCTTCCCGAGATAGAGGCCGAGGCCGAGCGCCGTGTCGACTTTCTCGGCGCCGCGCTCATTGCGCTGCTCGATCGCGCGGATGACGATCGGAAAGCTTCCGTCGGCCTCGCTCGCCTCCGCGACGTCGCGCAGCTCGTTGTGCAGCATGCGACGCAGATTTGGCGTGCGCAGCCCGGCTTCCGTCAGATTGGCGGCGAGTTCGATCGGCTCCAGCATGGAGACGCGGCCGGGAAGGTTGACGACCGGCGTCGGCCAATAGGCGAGCAGATCCTCGAGCTCGGCGAGCAGGCGACGATTGAGGGTCGTCGCCGCGATCGCGACAAAGGCGAGATCATGATCCGGCAGGACGGTGGGCAGCTCGCGGCCGGGCATCACATAGACCATCGTCAAGGCGATGTCGGAGCCTTCCAGCAGAAATTCGAGCGGCGTGTTGGCGCCTATGTCGGCGGCGGCGACGAATGCGAGAACGCGCAATCTCGGATTGGCGCCGCAGCAGGTGCTGCGGAACACGCGCTGCTTGCTCAGCGCCATGGCCTGCCGCTTCAATCCGGTCGCGAGATTGCCCTCGAGCTGATCGATGACCGCGAGATCCATCAGCGCGCCGGCGTGGTTCGGGTCGCGCTCGCACATGCCGAGCAGGCGGCCGGCGACACGGCTCAGATCGACGCCGGCGAAAGCCAGCCGCGTCAGCTTGGCGAGGCCGATCGGCAGCGCATTCATGGGATCCGACGATTGCTCGATACGCATAAATTCACCGTCTGTCCGCTCCGATCGCTCAACGGAACTCGGCGCATCCTTCGCCATCGACGCGCCTCGCGTCCGATGCGATAGCTAACGATCCAAGATTTCCCGAAGCTTGTCGAAATTTCGAAGCTCGATTCAACTTTGCTCGATTTTGAGCTATCCATTTCTAGTTCATCGATTCGAGGAACGATCGCATGGTTGACGCTCCGACATATCGCTCCGATGGCCCGCGCCGCGCGTCGCCGCTCGGCAAGCCGAAGGTCGCGCCGCCGCATCTCTTCGCGGAGCGCCGCACGCCGCCGACGCGCCCGACGCGCGATATCGGCGAGCTCGCCTTGCGCACTGTCGGGGTCGCTCTCGCGGTCGTGTCGACGGCCTTCGCCGGCTATATGATTTCGGATGCGGAGCGGCGGCCGCAATTCGCCGGTCTCGAGCATCTCGCCATCTACAGCCGCCCCACGGTCATCGCCTCCAAGCGCATTCAGACGCAGATCGCCGATCAGCGCGGCAAGGTCGACTTCACGCCCGTCGGCTCGATCGGCGAGCCGCAATCGGAGGCGGGCGTTCCCGGATTCACGCTGCTCAGCGTGCGATCGGGAGTCGCTCTGCTGCAGACCCCGAATGCGATCATCAAAGTATCGCCGGGCGATCTCGTGGAGGGGCTCGGCCGCGTCACCGCGCTGGAGCGTCGCGGCGAGAAATGGGCGCTGGTCTCCAGCGCCGGAGTCGTCATCGGCGAGTGATCAGCGCCGCGCGGCGCGCGCATTGGCTCGCGCGACGGCCTGATCGATCTGCGCGTTGAACTCCGCGAGCAGGCGCTCCGCTTGCCGCGCGCGCGATTTCTCCTGCCGATCCGGGTGGCAGGCCCAGGCGAGCCGCCGCCGTAGCGCGCCGAGCTTCGCAATCGAGCCTTCGGCGCGCAAGAGCTCGACGAGAACCTCCTCACGCTCCGGCAGCCGCGCGGCTTTCGGCTGCGGCGGCGCGGGCGGAGGCTCCTGCGGTATTGCGGGATCGGCTCCATAAGCGCGGGATATTCGCGCCGCGCGATCTTCCTGCGATAGCGGCGATGGCGCCGCCTTCTCGCGCAGCAGCGTTCCCATCGGCGGGGGACGCACAGGCCCGGCGTCTCGCTCCGTGGGGCGGGGCGTTTTTTCCAGGCTATCGAGGATCGTCGCGAAATTCGTCATGGTCCCGAGCCGCAAGCAGGGCCGGGATCATGACCGCGAAGGAGTGAAAGATTGGTTGATCGGGCGAGCGCGCAGCGCCGTTCAGCCGTGCGTCGCGTGCTGCAGCCTGTCGGCCACCTCGCGGAAGGGGTCGACGCTCGGCGGCGATTGCGGCGACTGCGTCAGCGCCTCATAGAGCTTGGGAACGAGCTGCACGGCCTGGTCCAGCTCCATGTCGGCGCCGCGCTGATAGCCACCGAGCATGCGCAGATCGCGCGTGTCCTCATAGCGCGACACGAGCGCGCGCAGCTTCTGGATGAGATGCCGTTGCTCCGGCTTCCAGGCGTGATGCGCGAGGCGCGAGATCGAGGCCTTGAGATCGATCGCCGGATAGCGCCCTTGCTCGGCGATGGCGCGGTCGAGCACGATATGGCCGTCCAGCGTGCCGCGCACGCAATCGGCGATCGGATCATTGTGATTGTCGCCGTCGACCAGCACGGAATAGACGCCGGTGATCGATCCGCGCCCTTCCTCGCCGGGGCCGGCGCGCTCGAGCAGGCGCGGAATATCGGCGAATATGCTCGGCGTGTAGCCATGCGCGACCGGCGGCTCGCCAGCGGCCAAGGCCACCTCGCGCGAGGCATGCGCGAAGCGGGTCACCGAATCGACGATCAGCAGGACGTTGCGGCCGATGTCGCGAAAATATTCAGCTATGGTGGTCGCGGTCAGCGGCGCGAGACGCCGCATCATCGGGCTCTCGTCGCCGGTGGCGACGACGACGATCGATTCGCTCGCCTGTCCGGCCAGCACCTCGTCCAGAAATTCCCGTACCTCGCGACCGCGCTCGCCGACGAGGCAGATCACCACCGTGTCGAAGCCCGGCGCCCGCGCCAGCATGGCCAGCAAGGTGGATTTGCCGACGCCGGAGCCGGCGAAAATGCCAATTCGCTGGCCGGCGCAGATCGGCGTGAAGCAATCGACGGCTTTGACGCCGGTGCGCACGGGCACGCTCACACGGCCGCGGCGCATCGCCTTTGGCGCGGAGGCGTCGACGTCGAAGGCGGTGTCGCCGTCGGAGAGCGCGCCGCGCTCGTCGATGGGGTGCGCAAAAGCGTCGAGAACGCGCCCCGCCCAATCGGGGCTGGGCGCGACCGCGATCGGCCCCGTGCGATAGGCCGGCGAGTTGAGGCCGATGCGCACGCGATTGTCGAAGGATTTGACGATCGCGCCGTCCTTGCCGACGCGCACCACCTGTCCCAGCGCGCCGTCCGGCGGCGCGCCGATGCGCACGCATTCGCCGAGCTCGACGAAATCGGAGAGGCCGCTGACGCGGCAATGTGACGGCGTCACCTCGGTCACGAGGCCGAAGACGCGAATGTGATCGGCGCGGCGCTGGTCGCGCTCGACCGCGGCGCGCAGGCGCTGTAGCGAGGTCATGAGCCCCCGAGCGTGCGAATGGCCTCACGCTGCGAGCTGTCGAGCATGTCGTTCATCGAGCTCACGCTGTCGAAAGCGCGCGATGTGGCGATCAGCTTGGCCATCTCGTGAATCGGATTGACGTTGGAGCCCTCGATAAAACCCTGCTGCACGCCATTGCGGACGAAATCGAGCACCGCTGTCGCTGGCTTGGAGGGAATGAGGCTGGCGTTGGGGCCGCGGGTCAAATCCGCGGACTCGTCGAGGGTGAAGAGGCCGACGGCGCCCACCTGGCGACCGCTCTGCGTGATCATGCCGTCGCGCGAGATCATCGGCGGGCCGCCATTGGGATCGAGCACGACGGCGGAATTGCCCGCGTCGAGAATCGGAAAGCCAGAGACTGTCTGCAGATCGCCGGTCTCCGTCATGCGCATGCGGCCGTCGCGCGTGTAGGCGGTCCCGTTCGGCGTCCGTATGGCGAAATAGCCATTGCCCACTATGCCGATATCATAAGGATCGCCGGTCTTGGTGAGCTCGCCGACGGCGCGCGAGACGAAATCCTTGCCGGCCGACACATAGGCGGTCTTGCTCGTGTCCGTTTGGGAGACGACCTGCTGAAAGCTCACGCCATCGGCGCGATAGCCCGGCGTCGCTGCGTTGGCGATATTATTGGCGAGTGTCTCCAGCCGCTTGTCGACGGAGACTTGCGCCGAAAGCGACACGTAAAAGGCCGATTGCATGTTGTCGAGGTCCGTGCCTGCGCTGCGGCCGCATCGCGCCGCTCCGTCATGAAGCTGCCCGGTTTTGCTTGCGTGAAGCTGAAAGAAAATGTCAGCCTCGCGCAAGGGAGGGTGACTAATTCGTTAATACGAATTTCCATCGGGAGACTGGCGTCATGGGCTTTCTCGTCGGGCTGATCATCACGATGGGCTGCATGTTCGGAGGCTTCGCCGCGCTGGGCGGCCATTTGATCGTCCTATGGCAGCCATGGGAGTTCGTGATCATCATGGGCTCCTCGCTCGGCACTTTCGTCGTCGCCAATCCGACCAAGGTGATCATGGACACGGGCAAGGCGCTCGGCCAGGCGGTCATGGACAAAGGCCCCAAGCATCGCGACTTTCTCGACATACTCGGCCTGCTGCACGCTCTGATGCGCGAATTGCGCAGCAAGCCGCGCAACGAGGTCGAGGCGCATGTCGACAATCCGGCGGAATCGAAGATATTCACGGCGTTTCCGAAGGTGCTCGCCAATAAGGAAATGACCACCTTCATCTGCGATTACTGCCGTCTCTTCATCATTGGCAATGTCCGCACCTTCGAGATCGAGGCGCTGATGGACGAGGAGATCGCCGCCATTCGCTACGATCGGCTGAAGCCGTATCATGCGCTGACCTCGGTCGGCGACGGCCTGCCGGCGCTGGGTATCGTGGCGGCCGTGCTCGGCGTCATCAAGGCGATGGGCGCGCTGGATCAATCGCCGGAGCTGCTCGGCGGCCTCATCGGCGCCGCCATGGTCGGCACATTCGCCGGCATCTTCGTTTCCTACGGCATCGTCACGCCGCTCGCCTTCAAGGTGAAGGTCGCGCGCAGCAAGGAATGCCACCTCTATGTCATCGTCAAGCAGACGCTGCTCGCCTTCATGAATGGCGCGATGCCGCAGGTGGCGGTCGAGCACGGACGCAAATCCATTCCCGCCTATGAGCGTCCCTCGATCGACGAGGTCGAGAATGAGACGCTCTCCGGCGGCGCCGCCGCCGAGGCGGCGTGATCGATATGAGCATGGACGGCGTCGTCGAATTCGCCTCGCAGGGAGTGAGGGAGCGTCTGCTCTCGGGCGGTGGCCCCTCGCTCGATCGCATGCCGCTGTTGCGCGCGGTGTTCGACGCCATGGCGTCGCAGATGCAAGATTCGATGCGTGGTCTCGCCGAAGGCGCGATGCAATTCGTCATCGAGACAATGACGGTCGCGCGGTCCGGCGAGATAGCGCTCGAGACGGAGCGCGCCGCGCTCGCCGCATCCTATGTCGCGGGCGCCGATCCAGAAGCCAAGACGACCATCGCCGCCGACCGGCGCTTCGTGTTCACGCTGCTCGAGGGATTGTTCGGCTCCGACGGTTCAGAGCCGCCTTATGACGCGGAGCGCGAGCTCACGGCGATCGAGACGCGCGTCGGCATGCTGGCCTTCTCGCGCATCACCAATTCATTGCAGGCGGCTTTCGCCGCGCTCGTCGGAGCGCGCTTCACGCTCGAGCCGGCGGAGGCTCGGGCCGAACCCGCAGGAGCCGCGCGCAAGAGCAGCGGCTTCAGCGTCGTTTGCCGGTGCCGGCTGCGCGCCTTCGGAACCGAGGGCGCGCTGCTCATCGCCATTCCGCAGGCGACGCTCGATCCGATGCGCGACGCCTTGTCGCAAGAAGCGCCGACTTCGGCGCCGGCGACGGATCCGCAATGGGCGAAGCGGATGAAAGAGCGTGTGACCGAGACCGAGGTGACGCTGAGCGCAGTGATGGAGAAGGCCGATCTCACGCTCGCCGATGTCGCGCGCTTCGAGGTCGGCCAGGTCATCGAGCTGCCGGTGTCGCCGACAGGCCTCGTCGCGCTGATGTGCGAAGGCCAGTCGCTGTTCTGGTGTGAGATCGGCCAGAAAGACGGCTCCTACACGATACGCATCGACGATTTCGTCGATCAGCAGCAGGAATTCATCGACGACGTGCTGCGCGGATGAGCGCTGGCGCGATTGCGGCGTCGACAATGGAGAGATCGACATGGGTGAGTTCGATTTGGAGAGCTCCAAGAGCGAGGAGCTCGAGAGGCTGATCGGCGGCTCGCGCGCGATCGGCGAAGATCTGATGATGGAAGAGCGTGTGCGCGAGCCCGAGATCGACGCGCGCAAGTTCGAATCGATTCTGCGCATTCCGGTCGTCATGCAGGTGGTGATCGGCTCCGTGACCATGCCGGTCTCCAATCTGCTGAAGCTCGGGCGCGGCGCCATCGTGCCGCTGGACCAGAAGATCGGCGAGCCGGTCGATGTCGTCGTCAACGGGCGTCTCATCGCGCGCGGCGAGGTGGTCGTGGTCGAGGACGACAATACGCGCTTCGGGGTCTCGCTCACCGAGATCATCGAGCCCGGGAGCGGCGCGCGGCGCATGTGACGGAGGCGGGAGCCCGCGATGACCAATCTGATTGCGGCCGATGCAGGCCGCACGCTCAACGGCCCGGAAAAAGTCGCGGCGCTGCTGTTGTCGGTCGACAAGGATGTGGCGCAGCGCGTCCTCAAGCATTTCGATCGGAACGAGCTGCGGCAGATCACCAAATTCGCGGCCGGCCTCGGCGCGGTCCCGGCGAGCACGATCGAGCCGCTCATCGAAGATTTCATGTCGCAGCTCGAGAGCGGGGGCTCTGATCTGCGTGGCACGGCGGGCGAGGCGGAAAAGCTGCTGGCCGGCGTGATACCGCCCGATCAGATCGCCGAGATCATGTCAGATGTGCTCGGCAGCTCCAACAGCGCCGTGTGGGATCGTGTCGGCGCCGCGCCGGAGGCGACCTTCATCGAATATCTGGCCATGGAGCATCCGCAAACGGCTGCGTTGACGCTGTCGCGGATCGATCCGACGCGCGCCGCCAAGACGCTGTCCGTGCTGCCTCCCGATTTCCGCGACGATGTGATGCGCCGCATGCTGTCGTCCAAGCCCGTCACCGATGAGGCGCTCCGGCTGGTGGAGACGACATTGCAGGAAGATCTCCTGCAGAATTCGGCGGCCACCGCCTCGGCCGCGAAGAACGCCAAGCTCGCGGCGATCATCAACAAGATGGAGCGCGAGCATGCCGAAGGCGTGCTGCGCAGCCTCTCCGAACGCCGCCCGCGCGACGCCGAAGCGCTGAAGGGCATGCTGTTCAACTTCGAGGACATCACCAAGCTCAATGTCCGCGCCCGCATGATTCTGTTCGACGCCATTCCCGCCGATCGCGTCATTCTGGCGCTGCGCGGCGCAGAGGTGGACGTTCGCGACTTCGTGCTCGCGGCGCTCTCCGCGCGCACGCGGCGCATGGTGGAGGCCGAGCTCTCCAGCGGCGCGTCGCCGTCGCGTCGCGATATCATGGAGGCGCGCCGCGTCATCGCCGACACGGTTCTGCGGCTCGCAGAGCAGGGCAAGATCGATTTGTCCAACGCCGCTCCGGAGGAGGCCGCCGAATGACGGCCTCTGATCGATGAGCGATACGGAAGACGACGAATCACGAACAGAAGAGGCGTCAGAGAAGAAGATTCTCGACGCGCTCGAGCAAGGCAAGACTCCCGTATCGCGCGATCTGTCGGTCGCCACGCTCTTTCTCACCTTTCTGCTCTGTTCCGTCTTCGTCGTTCAGACGGTCGGCCCGCAGCTCGCCAGCGCGCTGGGGCTGATGCTCGGCAATGTCGGCCAATTCGCGGTCGCCAATGGCGCCGACGCGTATATGCAATCGCGGGTGGTGGTGCTGGAGACCGCGCGATTTCTGACGCCGATTCTCGGGATGTTCATCGTCTCGGCGCTTGTCGCAGCTTTCATTCAGGGCTCGCCGCGCCTCGTCTTCCAGCGTATCGAGCCCGATCTCTCGCGCATCTCGCCGCGTGAGGGGCTGAAGCGCATCTTCAGCGTCACGGGCCTCGTCGAGCTCGCCAAATCGGTGGCGAAAATCATCATCATCGCAGGCGCGGTCATCTTTTCGCTCAATGTCGACCGCGGGCTCATCACCGATGCGATGCGCGTCGAGCCCGGCCAGGTGCCCGGCCTGCTGCTCAAGCTCGTCATTCGCCTCACCAGTGTCGTTTGCATTCCGGTCGTCCTGCTGGCCATGGCGGATTTCGCCTGGAGCCGCATGAAGTGGCGTCGCGACATGCGCATGAGCCGCCAGGAGCTCAAGGAGGAGCATCGGCAATCGGAAGGCGATCCGATGATGAAGGCGCGCCTGCGTTCCATCGCGCTGGATCGCTCGCGCAAGCGCATGATGGCGGCGGTTCCGCGCGCGACCTTCGTCATCGCCAATCCGACCCATTACGCGATCGCTCTGCGCTATGTGCGCGAGGAGGGCGGCGCGCCGCTCGTCGTCGCCAAGGGAACCGATCTCGTCGCGCTCAAGATCAGAGAGATCGCCGAGGCGAACGGCGTTCCCGTGCTCGAGCGGCAGGCGCTCACGCGCGCGATGTACGATCATGTCGATGTCGATAAGATGATCCCGTCGGAATTCTATCGTCCGATCGCGGAGCTCATTCATTTTCTGCACAACAGTGGCCAGGCGTCGCGTCCTGCGTCTCGCTGATTGCTGGCGAAAGTCCAGCTTGACGCAAGACCGAACGGCTAATTTTCCGTTACCAAATCTGCGCGAGGCATCATGGTCGAGCCTGTTTATCTCTTCGATCTCGTCGAAAAGCAGCGGAGCTGGCTTTCTGCGCGTCAATCGGTGGTCGCTCAGAACATCGCCAACGCGAACACGCCCGGCTACAAGGCGGTCGATGTCGCGCCTTTCTCCAAAGTTCTGGATCATAGCGCATTGGAGCTCGCGGGCACCAATGGTCTGCATATTCAGACAGCGGCTTTCGATCCACGCGCGTCCTCGCCGAAGGAAGGCGCGAATTGGGAGACGAGCCTCTCCGGCAATTCGGTCAGCCTCGAGCAGGAAATGATGAAGGCGGGCCAGATTCGTGGCGCCTTCTCGCTCAGCACCAGCATCATGAAGTCGTTCCACGGAATGTGGATGGCGACGTTGAAGGGATAATGCGAGATGGATGCTCTCGAAGCCTCCATGAAAATCTCCGGCGCGGGTCTCGAGGCGCAATCCTCTCGCCTGCGCATCGTCGCGGAGAATATGGCCAATGCGCGCTCCACGGGCCAGACCGCGGGCGCTAATCCTTACGTGCGCAAGACTGTCACCTTCGCCAATGAGCTGGATCGCGCGAGCGGCGCCGAGCTTGTTCATGTCGGCGCGGTCGGCATCGATCGCACGCCGTTTCGCGTCGAGCATGATCCGGGCAATCCGGCTGCGGACAAGGACGGCAATGTGAAGTTTCCGAATGTGAACATTCTCACCGAAGTGGCCGATATGCGCGAGGCCAATCGCGCCTATGAGGCCAATCTCCAAGTCATGAAGCAGACGCGCGATCTGCTCTCCATGACGGTCGATCTGCTGAAGGGAAGCCAATGATCGGACTCGTCCCCGGAATCGTCGCCTCCGTCGCTTCCAACGCCGGCGTCTCGGCGCTGAGCGGCGCGACGAAGAGCGCAGCCGCTTCGTCTGTCGACGGAGCGTCCTTCTCGCAAGTGCTCGATCAGCTCACGACGGATGTCGTCGACAAGGTGAAGTCGAGCGAGGCGACCTCCATCGCCAGCGTGCAGGGCAAAGCCTCTGTGCAGCAGGTCGTGGATGAGATCATGTCCGCCGAGCGGGCCTTGCAGACGGCGATCGCGGTGCGCGACAAGGCGGTCGGCGCCTATCAGGAAATCAGCCGGATGACGATTTGAACAAGGATCGGTAGAACCATGCGAGCGCTCGCCATCGCGGCCACGGGCATGAACGCCCAGCAGCAGAATATCGAAGTTCTCTCCAACAATATCGCCAATATCAACACGACCGCGTTCAAGCGCTCCCGCGCGGAATTCACCGATCTGCTCTATCAGGCGGACCGGCTTCAAGGCGTGTCCAACCGCGGCCGTGACGCGACGATTCCGGAAGGCTCGCAGACCGGCCTCGGCGTGCGCCTCGCGGCGATCCGCAGCCTGCAGACGCAAGGCTCGCTGTCGCAGACGGGCAATCAGCTCGATCTCGCGCTGCAAGGCCGCGGCTGGTTCCAGATCGTCGGCGCCGACAGCGAGACTGTGTATACCCGCGCCGGCTCGTTCAGCACCAACGCCAATGGACAATTGGTGACGGGCGACGGCTATCTGGTGACGCCGACCATCGTCATTCCCAATAACGCCACCGCGATCACCGTCAATCAATCGGGCATTGTCTCGGCGACCATCGGCGGGCAGACGACTCCGCAGCAGCTCGGCCAATTGACGATCGCCAATTTCGCCAATGAATCGGGCCTCGAGGCGTTGGGCGGCAATCTCTTCCGCCAGACGGTCGCCTCCGGCGCGCCGGTCGTCGGCGTGCCGGGCGATCCTGGCTTCGGCACGATCAGCCAATATTATCTCGAGAGCTCGAATGTCGATCCGGTCAAGGAGCTCGTCAATCTCATCTCCGCGCAGCGCGCCTTCGAGCTCAGCTCCAAGGTGATCCAAGCGGTGGACGAGATGGAAGGTACTGTCTCGAAGGGAATCAGATGATGCGGCCGCCGCGGCTCGTCGTTCTCGTGCTGGCCGCGGTCGCCTGCGGCCTCTCGCCGCTCGGCGCGGAGGAGCGCATGCTCCCCGTGCCGCTGGGCGTCATCTATCCCGGCGACGTCATTCGTGAATCCATGCTCGGCGAGCGCGCCTTCGGCTTCGGCGGCGGCGCCGATGGCTCGGTCGCGGAGACCAAAGGCGCGCTCATCGGCAAGGTCGCGCGGCGCACGCTGCTGCCGGACCGTCCGGTTCCGACGATCGCCGTCGATGCGCCCAAGGTCGTCACAATAAATGCGTCGGTGAAGATCGTCTTCAATGAAGGCGGCATGGTCATCATCGCTTACGGCTCGGCTCTGCAGGCCGGCTCCGTCGGCGATCTCATCCGCGTGCGCAATCAGGACAGCGGGCTCGTCGTCACCGGCCGCGTGCAGGCGGATGGCTCCATCCGCGTGAGCGAGGGCTGATGCGCAGGCTCGTCGCGATCGCTCTGCTCGTGCTGATGAGCGCGCCGGCGCTCGCTTCGGTGCGGCTCAAGGACATCACCTTTCCGCGCGGCGTGCGGGAATATCAGCTGCTCGGCTATGGCCTCGTCGTCGGCCTGCAAGGCACGGGCGACACGCTGCGCAATGCGCCTTTCACCGAGCAATCCGTTTCCTCCATGCTGGATCGCCTCGGAGTCAATGTGCGCAACAGCTCGCTGCGCACGCGCAATCTCGCCGCGGTGATGGTGACGGCGGCGCTGCCGCCCTTCGTCGGCTGGGGCTCGACGATCGACATCACCGTTTCCGCAATGGGCGACGCGACGTCATTGATGGGCGGGACGCTGCTGCTCACCTCGCTCACCGGCATAGACGGCAATGTCTATGCGATCGCGCAAGGGCCGATCGCGGTCTCGGGCTTCGCCGTCGGCGGCCAGAACGAGACGTTGACGCATGGCGTCGCGACTGTGGGGCGCGTGCCCAATGGCGCGACGATCGAGCGTGAGGCGCCGCGTCCCTCCGGCGAGGATGGCGCGCTGATGCTGGAGCTGCGCAATCCGGATTTCCAGACGGCGGTGCAAATCGTCGATGCGATCAACCGCTACTCGCAGGCGAAATATCATCAGCGCATCGCGCGCGAGCGCGACAATCGCACCATCGCGCTGACGACGACGCGCGGCGGCGCGACGCGCCTGCTTGCCGAGATCGGCGAATTGCGCGTCGAGCCGAGCACGCCTGCGCGCGTCGTCATAGACGAGCGCACCGGCACTGTGGTGATCGGCCAGGATGTGAAGATCTCGCCCGTCGCATTGACGCATGGCGGCCTCACCGTGCGCATCAATGAGACGCCGGAGGTCTCGCAGCCGGCGCCTTTCTCCAATGGCAGGACGACTGTGACCACCCAGACGCGCATCACTGCGACCGAGGAGGTCGGCGGCGTCGCCACGCTGGAAGGGCCGACATTGCGCACGCTGGTGCGCGGGCTCAATCAGATCGGGCTGAAGCCGACAGGAATCATCTCGATCCTGCAGGCGATCAAGACGGCCGGCGCCTTGCAGGCGGACCTCATCATTCAATGAGACTCAGTGTGGGCGGCTCGCGCGCAAGGCGCTCTCCAACGCCATAATGACTGGGATGATGGCGCTCTTCTCACGTTGCGCCGCGGAATAGAGCTCGGCGCCATCTGTGTGCTCGATCTTCTGCAGAGCCTCTAGCTGACGCTCGAGGCTCTCGAGCAGCGTCGCTGCGTCGATGCGCTCGAGCGTGAGCGAAAGCTCGATCTGATCGCCCATATTCTCCTCCGCTATGCGATCGGCCGCCACGCCTCATTTGGGCGCGGAGCCCGTCCCGCGGTAGGGGCGTCAATGCGCATGATGATGGCCGGCTCGGAGGGCGTCAGCGGGAGGTCGCGCTCGCGCGTGTGACCGTTGTTGCGCTTTCCCGAGGCCATGGGCCTGAAATAGCCCGGCCGCGGCGGCGAGGCCGCAGCGAGCGAATGTCATGGGAGTTCCTGGTCGGGAATAGGCGAGAACGCGACAGTCGCGACGCAACGCGTTGAATCGTCGAGAGCGAATCTATCGATGCGTCGCCGCTTCGCCATTGGGGGATTTGCGCAGCGCTGCGCCTAGATAACATAATAGATTCAAGCGATTGTGCAATAATCATACGCTACCGACGTGGCGTCGCCGAGTGGCCGCCGCGTAGCTTTCGAAGGGCTCTGCGGCCGGATTGCGGATCGGCGAAACTTCAAAGATAATCGCCACGACGCTCGAGCGTGAGCGTTCGAAAGAACCGAGGGGCCTCGGATGCAGGCCCGACCGGCGAATCTGATTGAGGCCCGCAAAGGGAATTCGAGCGTTGTTTTCGCTCCCGCTCTCAGGCTCGCCCAAGCGAGTGAGAGAGCAAGAAAATGGCAAAGAATTCCCTGATCGCTCTGTTGCAGGAAAAGCTCGATTCGGCGCGCCGCGAATTGCGGGCGGCTTCGGTCGATTTCGAGGTTTCTGACGAGCAGCTGCTGGATCTGCGGGCGAGCGCGCGGCAGATCTTCCTCGAGCTCAAGGAGCAGGATCGCCAGGTCACGCAAAAAGGTCTGCTCGCCGCGTTGAAATTCTGGTGAGCGGCGAGGGGCGGCGGAAAATCCTACTGATGGGCTAGCAAGGCGCCCCCATTTGCATTTAAATGCAGGACACGATCATCGGCGGCCGCGATAAATCGATACGTTCAGTGACGATGCGCGCGCCGCCGGATCATGAGGAAACGACCATGAAGCTCAAAACCGCCGCTCTCACGCTCGCTTTCGGCGGCGCGCTTTTCGCCTCGACAATGGCCCGCGCCGATGACCGGCTCGACCGGGCGTCCACCCACGTCGAGGAAGCGATCACTCAGATCAAGCTGAAGGATACCGGGCTTCTCGCCTATCATGCCGATCTCGCGCTGGAGAAGGCCGAGTCGCTGCAGAAGTTCAAGCCCGACGCGCATCTCGCCGCTGCGATCGACCATCTGAAGGCCACCATCGACGAGGCCCGCCAGAACCATCTCGCTCAGGCCGCCGAGCATGTGAAGGCCGCCGATGCGGAGCTCAAGCAGGTCGCGAAGTAATTTCTCGCCCCTGGTCGGCGCGCCCCCTCCTCGGGGGCGCGCTGCTGATTTTTCATGCCTTTCCGCCCCGATAGAGCACCAGCTCCGGCCGTCCCGACGCGGCGGGACGCACCACGCGGCGACCGACCGGCTCCGACAGACGAAAATGCGCCTCGCTCGGCGCGATCACGCGAAAAGACGTCAGCCGCAGCGGATTGGCGGGCGCGACGCCGAGCCAGCGCGGACGGCGCGCGGGCGCGATGGCGCCGAGAACGCGGGAATGCGTCTTGCCGAAATGACGCAACGGCAGCAGCAGCAGCTCGAGCTCCAAGACGTCGCCCTCGTCGCCGGCGCGTCCCTCGACTCCAGCGACAACCGGAGCCACGCCGTCGATGACGGTCAGCATGACCGAGGCGAGCGTGCGGCGGTCCTCGGGAGACCACAGATCGAGAAAGGACTTCCCCTTCTGCTCGTCGAGCCAGAGCGCGTTCAGCCGTGTGCCGCAGAGGCGGATCGGAAAGCGGCCCGCTTCGTCGATCTCGATGATGAAGGAATCGGGCAGCGCCTCGCGAATTTCCGCCGGGTCGATCTCGGACCGCTCGGGCGCCGATCGCGCCCCTTTCAAGCGGCTCCAATAGGCGTAGAGTTGCTGGTTGACCTTGTGTCTCATTTTGTTTCCAAAACGGCGTATCGTGAAGGACTTTGCGTCGAATCGGCGCGCCCTGCCGCCCGCCCCCGAGCGGCGAGAGCTGAAGAGCAGGCGGCATGCCAGCGGCAAGAAATCGGTAACCACGCGCAATGGCTCCGGCGAGCCGAGGACGGGCTCTGAGATGAACGATCGTTTCGAGGCGAGGCCGCAGAGGGAGAAAATCCTCAATCTGCCCGGCGAGGTCACGGCGCTGCTCGCCGTGCTGGCGGCGATTCAGTTCGCGCTCGGCGCATTGCCGGGCGCGACGGTCTCCGAGATCTTCTCCGCGCTGGCTTTCGTTCCGGGACGAATCTCGATCGTTTTGGCGCCGGACGCTTTCATGCGCTCCATAGCGGGGCAGCTCGCTCCGGGCGTCGAGGCCGGCGATATCGCCGAGGCTCTGGGCGCGGAGCGCCTGCCCTGGTGGACCTTCGTCACCTATGCGCTGCTGCACGCCAATTGGACGCATCTCGCCGTCAATGGCGTGACGCTCGCGGCCTTCGGCTCGCCGCTGGCCCGCCGTTTCGGCGCGGCGCGCTTCCTCGCCTTTCTGGCGCTGACGGCGGCGGCGGGCGCGGCGGCGCATTTTGCGATCCATCCTTTCGATCTCGGCCCGGTCGTCGGCGCCTCGGCGGCCATATCGGGAACCATGGCGGCGAGCGCGCGTTTCGCTTTCGCCCAGGATTCGCGGATCGGGGCGCCCTATGCGTCGCGGCGCGCGTCGAGCCTCGCCGAGCTCTGGTCCAACCGGCGCGCGCTCGCCTTCGTCGGTCTCTGGTTCGCGGCCAATCTGATCTTCGGTCTATTTCCCGGCGCGGCGGGGTCGACGGAGCAGATCGCCTGGGAGGCGCATGTCGGAGGCTTTGTGGCGGGGCTTCTCCTGTTCGGCGCCTTCGACCGTCGGCGCGAGGGAGGCCGTGAGTAACCGCAACAACTAGCGGCAAGTCGAGAGCGACAAGTAAACTAGCGAGAGGGGAGGGATTTCATATGAATGTCGCCCGCATACTCGCCCGCAAGGGGGCCGAGGTCGTCACCATCGCGCCTGGACGGACATTGCTGCAAGTGGCGGAAGAGCTGACCCGCCGCGGCATTGGCGCGCTCGTCGTGGTCGACGCCGATGACGAGGTCGTCGGCCTCATCACCGAGCGCGACATCGTCGGCGCCATTGCGCGCGGCGGCGTCGAGGCGCTCCGCGACGAGGTCGCGCGCTTCATGACCGCCGATCCCATGTCGATCGCCGAGGATCATTCGCTGGAAGCGACGATGGAGGCGATGACGGTGGAGCGCCGCCGTCATCTGCCGGTTCTGCGCGACGGGCGTCTCGCCGGCCTCGTCTCGATCGGCGATGTCGTCAAATGCCGTATCGACGAGATCGAGTCCGAGCGCCAGGAGCTTCGCGCCTATATCGCGACGGCCTGAGAGCCGCCGCTCCGCGAGGGTGACGCCGGAGCCGCTTGTCTGCGGCTCACGGCGTCGCGCCGACCAGCGGTATGTGGGCGAATATATTGGGCAGCGAGCGCTTGGTCGCCTCATGGCCGAGCTCGATCAATTCCTCGGCGCGGTGGAAGTCGAACATGCCGACATCCTCATGGCGGGCGTGGATGGTCGCGTCGGGCGGATCGCCGGCCATGCGCGAGCGCAATATGCGATCCTGGATGATGTTGAAGGCGTCGATCATCGAGGCCGCGACATTGGGCGCGGCGCCGGGGCGGCGTTGGAAATAGCGCGGCAGCAGATGCGCCGCGAGGCCGGGCTCCGAGGCGTCGGCGAAGGGCGCGCTTTCTTTCGCGCGGCCGCCGCCGGCATGGGCGTGATGATCGTGGATCACATGGGAGCGATACATCGTATCGGCCGTGACGTTCACCGCTATCACGAAATCGGCGCCCAGCGCCCGGCAGACGGTGATCGGAATCGGATTGACGAGCGCGCCGTCGAAGAGCCAACGGTCGCCGATGCGCACGGGCTCGAAAATGCCGGGCAGAGCGTAGGAGGCGCGCACGGCCGGCGCCAGCGCTCCGCGCTTCAGCCAGACCTCGTGTCCCGTGCCGACTTCGGTGGCGACGGCGGCGAAGCGGACCGGCAGATCCTCGATCGTGAGGTCGGTCAGCTCTTTCTCGAGCGCCGCGCGCAGCCGCTCGCCGCCGATGAGGCTCATGCCGGAGAAGGACAGGTCCATGAAGGTGAAGACGCGCCTTTTGGTCATGGAGCGCGCGAAGGCTTCCACGGCGTCCAGCTTGCCGGCGGCGTAGCAGCTGCCGACCACGGCGCCGATGGAGGTGCCGGCGACCACATCGGGCACGATCCCATGCGCCGCCAATTCGCGCAGCACGCCGATATGCGACCAGCCGCGCGCGGCGCCGGCGCCCAGCGCCAAGCCGATCTTGGGCCGCGCTATAGGCGGAGCGGGCTCGCGCGCAATGGGCGGCGCATCGACCCCGCCGCCGCCATCCGGCGCCCATCTGTCGAAGGGATTGCGAAAAAAGGCCGTCATCGCGCCTCTCCTGCCTGCCGTCTCCGCCCGTCTTGATCTTTCTTATATTGGGCGGAAGGCTGCGCGCTGAAAGTAGCGGGGCGGTTAACGGCGCCGCCGCAGCGGTGAGGGGCCGGATCGCGGCTTCGGCTCAGGCCGGCTCGGTTCCGAAGATCGACCAGCCCATGCGCCGCGCGAGCTTCTCCAGCGCGATGCGGCCGAGATGGGAATTGCCATTGGCGTCGAGGCCCGGCGACCAGACCGCGATGGACGCCTTGCCGGGCGCGACGGCCAGAATGCCGCCGCCGACGCCGCTCTTGCCGGGCAGGCCGACGCGATAGGCGAATTCGCCGGAGCCGTCATAATGGCCGCAGGTCAGCATCAGCGCGTTGATGCGGCGGGCGCGCTCGGGCGAGACCACCGACGATCCGGTCGAGGGCGATCCGGTAGAGGGAACACGGCCCGAATGGGCGAGATAGCGCCCCGCCATCGCCAGCTGCCGGCAGGTCATGGCGATCGCGCAATGGTGGAAATAGACGCCGAGCGTGAAATCCACCGGATTGGCGATCACGCCGAAGGATTTCATATAATTGGCGAGCGCGATATTGCGAAAGCCGGTGCGTTTCTCCGATTCCGCCACCGCCCGGTCGACATAGATCGTATCGTCCTGGGCCAAAAACTGCAGAAAGCGCAAAATCTCGCCCAGAGCCTCGCGCGGCTGATGGCCGGACAAGATCACATCCGTCACCGCTATGGCGCCGGCGTTGATGAAGGGATTGCGCGGCACGCCGCGCTCGCGCTCCAGCTGCACGATCGAGTTGAACGGATTGCCGGAGGGCTCGCGGCCGACGCGCCGCCAGAGCAGATCGCCCACCATGCCGAGCGCCAGCGTCAGCGTGAAGACTTTCGATATGCTCTGAATCGAGAAGGGCAGGTCGGCGTCGCCGCCAGCGGCGACGCGGCCTTCGGCGTCGATCGCCACCATGCCGAAAGCGCCGGGATCGACCCCCGCCAGCTCGGGAATATAGCTCGCGACCTCGCCGCGATCCGGCCGCGCCGCCATTTCGGCGGCGATCTCCTGCACGGCTGTTTCGAGCTCGGTCACTTAGGCCTACCAGAGTGGGGCGTCGCGGCTTTAGCTCTCGAGAACGAGGCGGGGAGCGGCGCCGCTCTCGCCCAAATTCTCGACATGGCGATAGAAGCAGGATTTGCGGCCCGTATGGCAGGCCTTGCCGTCGCCGCCGGGCTCGACGGCGAGCAGCAGCGCGTCCTGGTCGCAATCGACCTTCAGCGACACCACTTTCTGCACCTGGCCGGAGGTGTCGCCCTTGCGCCACAGGCTCTGTCGCGAGCGCGACCAATAATGCGCCACGCCCGTCTCCAGCGTCTTCTCGAGCGCCAGAGCGTTCATATAGGCGACCATCAGCACCTCATTCGTCGCCGCCTCGACGGTGACGCAGACGATGAGCCCCTGGGCGTCATAGCGCGGCGCGAGGGCGAGCCCTTCCTCGAGCGCATGAGCCTCGGCCGGCGGCAGAGCGGACATTGGATTTCCCCTGGGAAGCGGTCAGCGGGCGCCGCGGAGCAGCGTGTAGAAATGCACCTGCTCGGCCGGATCGTCGCGGAACACGCCCGAGAACTGCACCGTCACCGTGGAGGAGCCCTGCTTCATCACGCCGCGCATGGACATGCACATATGCTCCGCCTCCACCAGCACGGCGACGCCGCGCGGCGTCAGATGCTGGTTGATCGCGGTGGCGATCTGCGCCGTCATCGCTTCCTGCGTCTGCAACCTGCGGGCGTAGACGTCGACGAGCCGCGCCAGCTTGGAGAGGCCGACGACGCCGCCGGTCGGATAATAGGCGATATGCGCTTTTCCGACAAAAGGAACGACGTGATGCTCGCAATGCGAGAAAAACGGTATGTCGCGGACCAGCACGAGGTCGTCATAGCCCTCGACCTCCTCGAAGACGCGGGCCAGCTCCTCGCCGGCGTCCTCCTGATAGCCGCGGAAGAATTCCTCATAGGCCTTCACGACGCGGCGGGGCGTCTCCTTGAGACCCTCCCTTTCGGGATTGTCGCCGGCCCAGCGCAGCAGCACGCGCACTGCCGCCTCCGCTTCCTCGCGGGTCGGGCGCTCGACGGGAGTCTCGGCCGTCTCGTTACGGTCGAGCAAGGACTTAACCACGGCATCCATGTGGCGCCTCCAGATAGACGATTGGCCCGACCACTTCGGGGAAGACGGCCGCTTTCAACGCGGCCTGCGGAATTATATACTCAGTGGAAGGAATCCACGTAACCCCCCTGCTAGCAACTTATCGGCCACAATGCTCGATCAAGTCTACAACCAGCGCATACTGGAGCTCGCCGCGCAGATACCGCGCGTCGGTCGTCTCAAAGCTCCAGATGCAAGCGCCACCGCCCATTCCAAGCTGTGCGGATCGACCGTCACGATCGATCTCACCCTATCGGATGGAAAAGTGGCGGATTTCGCACATGAGGTCAAAGCCTGCGCTCTCGGCCAGGCGGCCTCCTCGATCATGGCGCGCCATATTGTCGGCTCCACGCCGCAAGAATTGCGCGCCCTGCGCGAGACCGTCCGCAAAATGTTGAAGGAGAATGGCGCTCCCCCCGATGGAAAATGGGAGGAAATCGCCATTCTGGAGCCGGTGCGCGATTTCAAATCGCGTCACGCCTCGACGCTCCTGACCTTCGACGCCGTCGTGGACGCGATCGGGCAGATCGAGAAACGACAGGGCTGAGAGGGGCGCTTCGGCGCCCCTCTCATCCGGCGATGAGGCCCTGCATGGGCGCGACGCCGGCGGAGTCGGGAAAAGCCTTCTCCGCCAGCGCTTGCGCCGTGAGGCCGAATTGCTCGGTCAAAAGGCCCTTCAGCACGGCGCGCAAATCGTGTGTCGGAGCGAGATCTCGCTCCTGATAGAGACGGCTCGTCTTCAATCCGGGCCAGTCGGCGATGACGCGCGCGCCTTTCACCGCGCCGCCGGCCAGAAATGCGACGCTCGCCGTCCCATGATCGGTTCCGCCAGTGCCATTGACGCGCGCCGTGCGGCCGAATTCGGTGATGGCGACGACGGCGGTGTCCTTCCAGGCCTCGCCGAGGCCTTTCTCGAATTCCTCCAGCGCGCCGTCGAGGCCCGTAAGGCGCGTCGCCAGCAGGCCGTTCTCATTGGCGTGCGTGTCCCAGCCGTCGAAGGCGAGGGCGGCGACGCGCGGTCCGTCCGGCGTCGCCAGCAGCCGCGCCGCGCCCATGGCGGCCTGACGCATGCCATTGGGCTGGTCCATGCCGCCGCGCGACTTGGCCATATCGCCGGTGAGCCCGCCCGAGGTCGCGATTCTATCGGCGTCCAATCCGGCCCGCAGCGCGGCGGCGAGCGTCGGATCGCTATGCGTGTAGAGATCGAGCACGCGCTGAGCGAGGTCTTCGCCAGCCGGCGGCAGCACTTGCGGCGCCCAGCCGAGCGCCGGCGCCGGCCCGCGCATCACAAGCGGCGGCGCCGCGCCGACGCCGAGCCCGCGACGCCGCGCCGGCTCCGAGGATTGCAGCGCGAAGACGGCGCGATTGAGCCAGCCGGATTCCGTGTGCCCCGGGCCGGCGAAGCCGCTCTCCAGCACATCCTGCCCGTCGAAATGCGAGCGCTCGCGATAGCTCGTCGCCACCGCATGAACGACGCTCGCTTTTCCTTCCTTATAGAGACGCGCGAAGACCGGCATTGCGGGATTGAGCGCGAAAAATCCGTCGAGCGGCAGAGCGGGCTTGTCGCCGATCGGCGAGAGAGCGAGCGACCCGCGCAGCGCCGCGTAATCGGGATCGCCGATCGGCGCGACGGCCGAGAGTCCGTCCAGCGCGCCGCGCAGCACGATGACGACGAGGCGCGGGTCGCGCGCCGCCGCGGCGCTCGCCGCTTTCGGAAAATGCGCCAATGCGAGAGAGACGCCGCCGAGCGCGAGGAGGCGGCGGCGCGAGAGAGTGGAGGAAGAGGGAATGCGCATCGTCACCTCCGTTGAAATTCGGGGGACATGAAGAGAATTGCGAGCGCCTGCGGGCGCGATTCCGCGCGCGACGCCGCTTCCCGCGTCTCGCGCGAGGCGGCGAGGCCGGCGGCGGTGTCGAGCACGCTCAGCGGATGGCCGATGTCCTTCAGCCTCTGCGCCATCTGCCACGCGACGTCGAGGCGCAGCTTCATCGCCTCGGGCGAGGCCCAAGCGTCGAGACTGTCGGGATAGCCATTGGGGCCGGGCGGCTGCCACAAGGGCATGCCCATGGCGTTCAGCATGTTGAGATATTGGCCGGGATCATTGGGCAGGACGCCCGTCGCCCGCGCCACCGCCATGAGATATTCGTCCGGCGTGCGGATTTTCGCGAGAGGCTCGCTCCAGGCGAGATCGCTCGCGATCAGCGCCTCCGCCACGGCGGAGAGATCGCCCTCCGTGTCGCGGAAGGTTTTCGCCAGCGTCTCGACGATCGGCTTCGGCGGCGCGTCGGCGATGAAATGCCGCGCGAGCTTGGTCGCTATATGCGTCGCCGTCGCCGGATGGCGGGCGATGTCGGCGAGCGCCGCCGCGCCTTGCTCGCGTCCCGTTTGCGGATAGTCCTTGCCGAGCAGAGCGGGCGCGCCCGGCTCGTGCCAATTGGCCTTGAACACGAAGCCGCCCGGCTCGCCGATCTCGCTCTCGGCTTCCGCGAAGCTCCAACCGGTGATGATGCGCGCCAGCGCTGTCACATCGGCCTGCGAATAGCCGCCGCCGACGCCGAGCGTATGCAGCTCGAGGATCTCGCGCGCGAGATTTTCATTGAGGCCCTTGCCGGCGAAGCGCCCCGCCGCCGAGCCCGGCCCGATGGAGCGCTGATTGTCGAGATAGTAGAGCATGGCCGGATGGCTCTCGACCGCCGCCAGCAGATCGGCGAAGCGGCCGAGCGCATACGGCCGGATCGCCTCGCGCTCGAAGGGGCCGGCGGCGACGCGGAGGATTTGTCCCTTGGCGACCGAAACGGCGAAATGATTGGACCAGAAAGCGACGAGACGCTCGACGAAGCCGGCCTGTGCGCTCGCCTGTTTCTCGAAACGCGCCATCGCCTCGGCGCGAAACAATTTCTGCTCGACAGGCGGCTCTTGCGGCTTGGGCTTGCCGTCGGCGCCTTGCGGCGGCGCGGCGGGGCCGGGCGCGGCCATTGCCGCTCCGGGACCGGCCATGGAGACGCGCGTCGCCTCCGTGGCCATGGCGCGCTCGCGCTCCATGCGCTTTTCCTGCTGATCGGCGAACAGCGCCTGCAGGGCGACATTGGACGGGGCGAGCGAAGCATTTTCCAGCCGGCCGGCATTGGGCCGGCGCAGCTCTTCCAAAAGAAAACCGCGTGGATCGGCGGCCGCCGCGGCGAGATCGCCGGGCTTGGCTCCGAGGCCGAATCTACAGAGAGCGATCAGCGCGCCGCGAGGATCTGGACCGATGGCCATGTTCCCCCCTCGATCGTGAGCCGCAAAATAGCGGCGCTCGCTCTATGCCCCCGCGCAGATGACCAGGGGATGAACCGCGAGCGGAGCGACCTATAATTTTCGGGAGGCGGCGTCGCCATCTCTTACGGTGTAAGAGTCGGCGCGCGATTCTCGAGGAGGAGAAGCCGAGCGTGCCGACGACCTATCTCCCGCGCGTCACTGCGGCCGATCACGAGCTTTTGCGTCACAGCGTCGATAATTATCCGGCCGACACGCACGACAAATGGCTTCGCCTCCAAGCGAAGGAAATCGCCAATTGGCGCGCGAGCGGCTGGGATGTCGTCATGATCGACGTCAGCGCCGAGGATTTCGACCGCTATTGCCGCGAAACCCGAGCGAGCCCCAATTTCCACACTTTCCGCGGAATCGCCTCCGCCAAGGCGATCGGCAAATTCGCATGAGCGCCGCGCAATCCTCGAAGGACCCGCGATGATTATTTCCTCGGCCGCCGATTATCGCGAGGCCGCAAGGCGGCGCCTGCCGCGCTTTTTGTTCGACTATATAGACGGCGGCGCCGGCGCCGAGCGCACGCTCGCCGCCAATATGGCCGACCTTCAGAGCGTGACGCTGCGCCAGCGCGTGATGCAGGGCGTCGCCGGCGTCGATCTTTCCACGCAGTGGCTCGGCGTCGCGGCGGATTTGCCTGTGCTGATCGCGCCCATCGGCATGTCCGGCATGTTCGCGCGGCGGGGCGAGGTTCAGGGCGCGCGGGCGGCGGCGAAAAAGGGCGTGCCCTTCATTCTTTCCACCCTCTCCGTCTGCCCGCTGGAGGAGGTGGTCGCGGCGAGCGCGCGGCCGATCTGGCTGCAGCTCTATATGCTGAAAGATCGCGGCTTCATGGAGAATATGCTCGCGCGGGCGCGAGCGGCGGGGATAGAGCATCTCGTCTTCACCGTCGATCTGCCGGCGCTGGGGCTGCGCTATCGCGACGCGCATTCCGGCATGGCCGGGCCATTCGCGCCGCAGCGGCGCCTGTCGCAGGCGCTGGTGAGGCCCGCCTGGGCCTATGATGTCGGCCTCATGGGTCGGCCGCATGATCTCGGCAATGTCGCGGCCTATCTCGGCGGCGCGATGAAGCAGAAGAATTATCTGCGCGACATCGCCGCCAATGTCGATCCCACGCTCGATTGGTCCACGCTGGATTGGGTGCGCGCGCGCTGGCCGGGCCGCATCATTCTGAAAGGCGTGCTGGACGAGGCCGACGCGCGCGACGCTATGCGCTGCGGCGTGGAGGCGATCATCGTCTCCAATCACGGCGGCCGCCAGCTCGACGGCGCGCCCTCCGTCGCCCGCATGCTGCCGCGCATCGCCGATGCGGTGGGCGACGATCTTCTGCTCCTCGCCGATTCCGGCGCCCGCTCCGGTCTCGACGTCCTGCGCCTGCTGGCGCTGGGCGCGAAGGGCGTGGCTTTAGGCCGCGCCTACGCCTATGCGCTGGCCGCGGCGGGGCAGGCGGGCGTGGAGAACATGCTGGATATTTTCGCGGCGGAGCTGCGGGTGGGGATGATGTTGTGTGGGGTGGGGGAGGTGAGGGGTGTGAGTTTGCACGGCGATGTCAATTTGCGCGTATGAGTCTAGAATGAAAGTCCGCCCGTGCCGATAGCGAACTAATGGCCCTTATGATCGAAGTCAGCGGAATTAACCTAAACTCTCTCGACGAAACCAATCTGTTACTTCGAGCGTTATGGGCGCGTATGCGCGGTCGGTTCGGAGGAATGGGTTGGCTTTATATGCCTCATCGGGAGGGAAATCGACAGCTTATTCGGTTTGGATGGGCGACTTTAGGTTCTCATTCACCAAGGTTAGAGGTCTCTGTGCGTTATCGACAGCGTGGAGTGCTGGAATCCATTTTATTTGATCCCGACATGGAGCTTTATCGTTTCTATCCAGACTTGGACAAATTGTTAACAGAGTGTACAAGGGAAGCCGAGAACTCGATGAGAATGCTTTCACAATTCAGCATGAAAGCAAAATTTTCTGTATTTCCTCCTATCGAATTCGGGTCATTTGGATCAAATAATTGGTCGATCGTGCCTATCGGTAAAAAGTTCGTAGAGATTCGTTTGGTGCTTGATGCGTTCGATCAGGTGGATTGTGAGTATGTGTTCGCGTTGAGAAGTAAAATTCTAATGGATTCCCTCTCAGTCTGGACAAATTGTGCATTTTACCAGACCGGCATCGAGAGTGGTGTGCCGCATGTCGATGATCTGTGTCGTAATATTTTTTTTGATCAAATAGATTGGTTGGAAGACCACCCCATCATGAGTGGAAAACTTTGTCTATCTACCGACCAACTGAGTTATGGAAATAGCATTGTAGCGGGCTCAATTGGGCAGGGGGAAAGGCTAGCGCGCGCCGCGCAGCTGTTTCATGAGGCGCGGATAATGCTGCTATCCGCTCCGCACCTGCATAACGATACCGCTGCAGCCCTTCTGATCTCCGCTCTCGAAGTGGTGAGCTTAATCGACGAGCCGCCGAAAAATTGTGCAAGTTGCGGGCAGCCAATCTATAAGATTTCGAGACGTGTTGCAGACCTGGGAGTTCGTCACCTCGGCGCGGGAGCAAAATGGATTTTTGACCGCCACTACAAACGGCGGTCTAGTTATCTGCACCGGGGCGTGCCGCACGCGGCACAGCCATATACCGGTAGCGCGATTCCCCAGCTGGACCCGCAGGGGATCGAGGGCTGCGCGTTGCCAACCCCGGTCGGCGCTCCCATGAATTTAATGGAATTCACAAGCTGCATTATTAGGGCAGAAATGCGCTCCGAGGTCGCGGCCCGATCTTTGGCTGCCCCCTGAAGGGGAGGGTAAGCGTGTCCCTTTCGGCATTCGTCCGACCGCCTGCGACGGCCGCGGCGTCTCGCGATGTTGTCCACATTCGACAGCCCCTCGATGGGTCGCCTCGGCGTGAGGTCGCCCCTTGACGCATGCGGACTAAATTCCTATCTTCGTCCTGCCTCCGCCGGTGGGGCGTCGCCTTGAAGGGTAGGCGGCGTCGGCGGGGGTGCGGTTCGCAAGGGCGGGGGCAGGCCCTCTCTCGTCTCGAGCGACGCCACGCCGCCGGCACGGCTTCTCCTTCGTGCGGAGGCATGTGGGAACACATGCGAAAGCTGCGCCGAATTTCCGAGGCTCGCGCGGGGATAGACTACCCGAAAGGGGAAAACAACCCTGAGCCCGCAGGCGGCGAACAGAAAAGGCGGCCGTGGTCCGGGATGCTTCCGGCTTCGATGCGCAATCCCTTTTACGCGACGGCCAAACGGAGCCGCCGCGTCCCGGACCTCCCATCCTCCCCGCGCCGAATTTCGGCGGCGGGCGCGAAGCCGCGCGCTTTCGTCGCTCGCGGCGCGCCGCGTCCAAAAGCTTCGCCCTCCACCCTCCCCTTTAGGGGGAGGGTCGGACCGAGGAGCGGTCCGGGGTGGGGTCAGCGCCCGAGACTCGGGGAGCACCCCCTCCCGCTCGCCTTCGGCGATCGACCTCCCCCCTCGAGGGGGAGGTGGGCGCGCGCCCGGCGCGAGAGACGCCGCTACCCCTCGCCGCCCTTTCCCCCTAACCTCCCGCCATGACGGAAGAGACGATTCGCATTCTCGGCATAGACCCGGGCCTTCGCAACACGGGCTGGGGGCTCGTCGAGGCGTCGCGCGGCTCGCGGCTCTCCTTCGTCGCTTGCGGCTCGCTGCATTCGGACGGCGACGCCTCCATGGGCGAGCGGCTCGCGCAATTGCAGCGCGGCCTCGCGCGCATCATCGAGGATTATGCGCCGCATGAGGCGGCGATCGAGGAGACTTTCGTCAATCGCGATCCGCAATCGGCGCTGAAGCTCGGCCAGGCGCGCGGCGTCGCGCTGGCGGCGCCGGCGCTCGCCGGGCTCGAGGTGGAGGAATATGCCGCCAATGTCGTCAAAAAGACCGTGGTCGGCAATGGCCACGCCGATAAGGCGCAGATCGCCATGATGGTGCGCGTGCTGCTGCCGCTGAGCCGGGCCGACAGCCCCGACGCCGCCGATGCGCTGGCCGTCGCCATCTGCCACGCCCATCATCGCGCCGGCCGCGCCGCCGCGCGCAAGCTCGCTGCGGGGGCGCGATGAGCGTCTCGCGCGGGGCGATGTGCCAGCCTGAAGGCTCGTGGTCCGGGCGCGGCTCGGCCATGGACAATCCTCCTCGCCCTCATGCTGAGGAGGTCGCGAAGCGACCGTCTCGAAGCACGAGGGCGAGCTCCATTGGGCGCCGCGTGACGCTTCCCTCGTCCTTCGAGACGCGGCCTGCGGCCGCTCCTCAGGATGAGGGAAGCGTCATCCCATCGCTCGGGGGACGCATCGGATCGGCCTTCATCGCGGGGGCGAGATGATCGGCAAGCTCAAGGGAATCGTCGATTCCTATGGCGAGGATTACGTCATTCTCGACGTGCATGGCGTCGGCTATGTGGTGAATTGCTCGGCGCGCACGCTGCAGAAGCTCGCGCCTGTGGGCGAGGCGGCGGCGCTCTCCATAGAGACGCAGGTGCGCGAGGACGCCATACGTCTGTTCGGCTTCTCGTCGGAGGCCGAGCGCGATTGGTTCCGCCTGCTGCAGAGCGTGCAGGGCGTGGGCTCGAAAGTGGCGCTCGCCATTTTGTCCATTCTCTCGCCGGGCGAGCTGGCCTCGGCCATTGCGGGGCAGGACAAGGCGATGGTGGCGCGCGCCTCCGGCGTCGGCCCCAAGCTGGCGGCGCGCATCGTCGCCGAGCTGAAGGACAAGGCCCCGGCCTTCGCCGGAATCGATCCGGTGGTGGCGCGGCTTTCCGGCGAGGAGCCGGCGTCGGCGCCACAGGCGGCGCAGGACGCCATTTCGGCGCTGGTCAATCTCGGCTATGGGCGCCCGCAGGCGGCGGCGGCCGTCGCCAAGAGCCTCGAGGCGATGGGCGAGGGGGCCGACACCGGCGCGCTCATCCGCCGCGGGCTGAAGGAGCTGGCGAGCTGACGGCCGCGCCTCTCACCGCTGCGCCGGCGCGATCTGATTGCGCGGATCGTCCTTGGGATTGACGTAATCTATGCTCCACGGCCCCATGGCGTCGATCTGGAGCACTGTCTCCGCGTCGAAGAAAGCGTAATGCGCCACGCCCGCCGGCATGATGGAGAAGGCGCCCGCGGGCAGCTCCTCGACGCTCGCCCGATCCGCCGCCTGACCGAGGCCGAGCCGCATCCGCCCGGAAACGATCGTGACGACCTCCGCCTTGGGATGCGTATGCGGCGGAATGCGATAGCCCTTGGGCGCCTTCAGCCGCATCACGAACATGCCCTCCTTGGCGGGATCGCCATAGAGGATGGCTGCCTCCGCCCCGGCGGGCAGCGACGGCGGTCCGGCCGTAAAGGGAATGTCGCCCGGCAAGAGGACCTTATGCGTCCCCACCTGATCGGCGCCCGACGGCGCCGCCGAAAGGAGCGCGGCGACCCCGGCCGCCGCAATGACTGCAAAGGCTCGTCTCATCTCCGCCTCCTCTCCAGGTCAGAAACCTCAGGACGGGCGGCGCCCGCGGCCGCTGATATAGGGCGCGGCTCCGACTGGCCGAGTGGGATGATTGAAATTGCGGCGCTTTTTTGTTTCGGCGCGAGAAACGTCGAGCAGTAACACTCGAGCAACCTCCTTGCGCCATATTTCCGCTCGTCTCGCGAAAAAGCGATTGTGTTCGCATGTGTCGTAAGTAACTTGTGCCGGAGAGTAGTGTCATGAAGTCGCGAGATGCCTTGGTTCGGCTGAAACGTTTTCACGCCGAAGAGTGCCGGCGCCGCGTGGCGCAGCTTCAGACGATGATCGCCGAATTCACCCGCATGACGGGCGATCTCGATCGCGAGATCGCTCATGAGGAGCAGCGGGCCAATATCACCGATCCCAATCACTTCGCCTATCCGACCTATGCTCAGGCCGCGCGCACCCGTCGCGACAATCTCCTGCGCTCTGTCGCCGATCTCAAGGACCAGCTGGTCGAGGCGGAGACGCATATGAAGGACGCGGCCGAGGAGCTGGGCAAGGCGCAGGGCCAGGAAGCCCGCGACCGTGGCGGCGATCGCGTCATCGATCTCGTCGCCGAACGGCGCGTCTGAGGTCTTCTGGCTCAGGCCAGAAAATAGAAGAGGCGCGAGCCGAAAAGCCGCAGCCAGACGCCGACGCTGGGACGCCTCGCCGCGCCCGGCGCAGCGCCGCATGCGAGCTGCGCCGCGATCTCGGCGACCGGATAGCGGAAGAACCGCAGCGCAAAACAATTGTGGCGCGCGCCCGCCTCGACAAAGGCCAGCTCGAAGCGCGCGAGATCGCCGATCCATTGGGGCTCGGCGCGCGCGAGGCGCGCTGCGAGCGCGGCCGCATCGGCGCGATGGCGCCCCGGCCGCGGCGGGCCGGAGATAGCGGCGAAAAGCTCGCGATCGAAACGCGCGCCCAGCGCTGTATGGGTCAGCGGCAGCGTCTTGCGCGCGTCGAGCGTCCGCTTTCCCTTCAGACAATCGGCGAAACGCGCGACGGCGGCGGGATCGATGCGGGCGAAGCTCTCCGCCTCCGCCTCGCCGAGCCCGAATTGCCGCGCGCGCTCGAGCGGCGCGCGGAAGAAGGCCTCGCGGAACGTCTCGTCCGTATAGAGAAGCGCCAGCAGCGCCTGCGTCTCCTTCAGCGGCATAGGCGGCCGATCGCGCGCGCATGCGCGACCTCCTCGACAAGGTCGCCGAAGGGCGGCATATTTTCGTCCCGCTCCAGCACCATCGCCCGCGCATTCGTGGCGCGCGGCGCGATTTTCTCGAGCAGGCTCCAGATTTCCGGCGGCGCCGGGGCGTCATGGCTGTCCATCAGCAGGCCGCGCAGCCGCCGCCCGCCGGCGATGTGGAATTGGACCACGCGCTCGAAGGGCCAGCGGTCGAGCTCGGCCTCGAGATCGACGCCCTGATTGACGGCGTTGGTGTAGAGATTGGTGACGTCGCAGAGCCAGCCGCAGCCGGTCAGCTCCAGCACGCGGGTGAGGAGACCCGCCTCGTCCATCTCACAGCCGGGGACGAGCGCGATGACGGTCGGATTTTCGAGGATCAGCGGAGTGGGTATCGCCCGGCGCACGGTCTCGACATTGCGCGCGACCGCCTCCGCCGCCTCCTGCGTGTAGGGCAGGGCGGCGAGATGGCCGATGGAGATTCCGCCCGCCCTGGTGAAGGCGAGATGCTCGCTCCACCAGGGCGGGTCGAGCCGGGCGACGAGCGCCGCCAATTTCTTCAGATAAACGGGATCGACGCCCTCCGCCGAGCCGAGCGAGAGATCGAGTCCATGCGGCACGATGGGGAAATGATCGGCGAGGAGATCGAGCTCGGCGCGCTTTTCCCGCGAGGCGTCGAGATAATGGTCGGCGATGACCTCGACGATCTCGATCTTTTCGCGATTGGCGAAGAGATCGGCGCAGAACTGCGGCCGATAGCCGAGGCCGGCGCGCAGCTCTGCGGGCGTCGCCATGCGGTTCAGTCGCCGCCGCCGCCGCAGCCGCCGCAACCACCGCCGCCGTCTCCGCCGCCGCTGCAGGACGAGCCGCAGGAGCCGGAGGAATCGCTCGCCGACTTCTTGAACAGGCTCATGAATTCCGGCTCTAGGGCGCCCTTCAGCGCCTCATAGCCGAAGACCGAGACGAGGAAGAGCGAGCCGGCGTCGAAAGCCGCAGCCCCGGTGGGGCGCGATTTCGCCTGGCCGAGCTTTTCGGAGAGGCTGCGCCCATAGGCGCGCTTGATCGCCGCGAGATAGGCTGTCCCGCGCGCGCTGGCGATGCGCTTGCGGGCCTTGGAGGTCAGCATCCAGAGGAAGATTTCGGCGGCCGCCGCCATGCCGATGAGGAAGATCACATTGTGATGGCCGGCGAGGAGCGCCGCCGCCAGCTTGCTCGCCGCAAGGCCGAGGAGGACGATCGAGCCGAGGATAAAGGCCGTGCCGGCGGTCTGGCCGACGCCGGGCGGCGCGAGCAGGTCATTCTCGACGAGGCGCCGCCGCTCTGGCGCGCAGAGTCGTTCTATATCGGCCGCCAGCGCTGGATCGGCGAAGAGCTCGCCTGGCGTCGGCCGCGCCGAAAGCGCCATCAGCACGCGCGCCGAACGCGCGTCCAGCACGCGGCCGGACTGGGCGCCGGCGGCCCGCTCCAGCCGCCCGTCGGTTATGCCCACATAGCCTTGCTGGCGCAGATCGAACAAAAGCGTGCGGATGACATTATTGACGCCGCCCGAGAGATAGGCGAGCGCGATGGCGTCGGGCTCGCTCGGCACTTTCAGCCGGGCCATGTCGCGCGTCGGATCGGCCGCGCGGATGAAGAGAAAGGACAGGCCGAGCGTCAGCGCCGCCACGCCGGCGTAGAGGCCTAAAAACTCCGGCCCCGGAAGGCCGAGGATCGAAATGCCGGCCATAGGCGCCCCCGCGCTGGCTGAAAAGAAATTGTGGAGCGCAGATTAGCAGCCCCCGCGCTGCGGACAAGCCGACGCCGGAACGACGCCGGCATTCAGGCTTGCGGTCGCGGCGTGGCCATGCCAGTGAGAACGCGCGCTCCGCACCGGGAGCGCCGAACCCGCAGCGCCCCATGAAAAAAATTTTGGAATTTGTCTGGCCTCTCGTCGGGCTGGTGGCTGTCATCGCCTCTTTCTATCTTCTCTATGGCGAATTTCGCGGGGAGTCGGTCGGCGAGGAGGTCTGGGCCGATCTTCGGGCCATTCCCGTCTCCCATTGGGTCGCAGCCGGCTTCTGCTCTCTGCTCGCCTATGCCGCGCTCGCCTGGTACGATCGGATCGCGCTGCTGCACCTCGGCGTGAAGCACATCTCCATGGTGTTCATCTCGCTGTGCTCATTCACCACTTATGCGCTCTCGCATAATATCGGCGCGTCGGTGTTCTCCGGCGCCGTGGTGCGCTACCGGGCCTATTCCACCAAGGGCCTGACGGCCGGTCAGGTGGCGGTGCTGGTGGTGCTGTGCTCCTACACTTTCGGCCTGGGCACAGTGCTGCTCACCGGCATATTGCTCACCTATCAGCCGAGCCTGCTCGGCCGCCTCTCCGGCATGTTGCCGGAAATGCTCACAAACGAGCATACGGCGCTGATCATCGGCCTCTCCTGCCTCGGCGCCGTGGCGCTCTATGTCATCGGCTCGCTGATGCACTTCAAGCCGATCGATCTGGGCAAGATCCATGTGATGTATCCGCGGCCCGAGGTGATGATCCGGCAGATGTTCGCCGCGCCTCTGGAACTGATCGGCGCCGCCGGCATCATTTATTTCGCTCTGCCGGAGGGCAGCGGCACGCCCTATATCGTCGTCCTCGGCACTTTCCTCCTGTCCTTCTCGGCGGCGCTGGTTTCCCACGCGCCCGGCGGGCTCGGCGTGTTCGAGCTCATCTTCATCAAGGCCATGCCGGATGTGCCGCGGCTCAAGGTGCTGACAGCGCTCCTGGTGTTCCGCCTGCTCTATCTCATCGTCCCGCTGCTGTTCGCGCTCGTCGTCGTGCTGGTGTTCGAGCGCGGACGTCTCGCCGAGACATTGCGCGGCCGCGCCGATAGCGAGAGCTGATGGCCGAGAGCGTTTCCAGCCGAAGTGGACACCGGTTCGGCGTTGGAAACGCGGTCAAAACAAAGGCCGAGAGTCTTTCCGTGTTTCAATGAAACCCGGAAAGACTCGAGCGGGCGAAAAAGGCCCTGAAACGACGAAGAGCCGGCCGCCTCGAAGGCGCGCCGGCTCTGCGTTTTTAAAGAGGCGCCGCGATCGGGCGCCGAAATCACATGCGATATTGCTGAAGGCGGGTCGTCCGCAATCCGGCGAGACCATGCTGGTCGATCGACATCTGCCAGCTCAGAAACTCGTCCACCGTCAGCGTGTAGCGGGTGCAAGCCTCCTCGAGGGAGAGGAGCCCGCCGCGCACCGCCGCGACCACTTCGGCCTTGCGGCGTATCACCCAACGCTTGGTCGTGGGCGGCGGCAGATCCGCGACGGTCAATGGGCTGCCATCGGGACCGATGACATATTTGACACGCGGACGATGCGTCTCGGTCATTTTGTTACTCGCATACTCTCACGATCACTCGACCCTCCTTCTATAGGCGAGGCGATTTAACATTTGCCTAAGCCAAACTCCTGTGTTTGCGGCCAATTGAGAAATCGCCGTTTACCATAGCTCACGGTCGGCGAGAGGGACGGCGTCGCTCCAGACGATCGCGCGGCGAGCGATCGGAAATCCCGAGCGATAGCGCGTCTATAGCTCGGGATTTCCCGCCGGGAACGACGGCGTCTCTGCGTGGGGCCGAAGCTACTCGCCCGCGACCCGCTCCACCTTCACACGGGCGACGCCCGCCGAACGGAAACCGAGGCTCTCCGCCGCATGGGTGGAGACGTCGATCACCCGCCCATGCACGAAGGGACCGCGATCATTGATCGTGACGACCACAGAACGGCCATTGCCGAGATTGGTCACGCGCGCTCGCGAGCCGAAGGGAAGGCTGCGATGGGCCGCCGTCAGCGCCCCCACATGGCCCCCGCTCGCCGTCCGGCCATGATAGCCGTAGTAGGAGGCCTTCCCCACCCAGGATTGGCCCGCCGCCGTCGCTGTCGAACCTGCAAAAATCGCCGCTCCGATGATCCATTGTTTCAATGCGCTATCCCCCTTGCCGTTTCTCTCCCGACAGCCGACCGAGCTCGGTCGAGACTGTCGAGTAGACCCGCGGTAAGGGTGAGTTGTGATCAAATAGTGGCGAGAGCGCCAGCGCCGGATTTTGCCTAGTTCCGCGCCAGGGCGCCAAGTATGCCGCATCAATATTTCGATGTAATCTATACTAAAGTCTCAAATAAACGTTTATGTATTTTGCAATATATTTGTCACAGAATTACTTTTCTGTGACTGAAATGACACAGGTTGCGAGAATCTGTCGCCTAGCTGTCAAGCCACCTCATGAACGGATCGATCCAGGGCGAAGCGGCCGGGGCCGGCGAGCGCGAAAAGCGCAAAGACGACGCCATAGACGAGCGCCAGCTCGCCGCCATTGTGGATCGGCAGAGCGCCGCGGGCGGCGTGGCCGACGACATAAGCGACGACCATTTCCGCCGCGAGCACGATCGCCGTCGGCCGGGTGAAGAGGCCGAGCAGAAGCAGCAGGCCGCCGAGAATTTCGATCGCGCCGGCGAGGCCGAGCAGAGAGACGAGCTTCAGCCCATCGAACATGGCCACATGCGGAAAGCCGAGGAGCTTGGCTGTTCCATGCTGAAGGAACAGCAGAGCGACGAAAATGCGCGCGAGACCGAGCAGCGCTTGCGCTCGGCCCGGCGAAACCAGCGAAACCATGGGCGTTTCCTCATTTGTCGAGGATCGCGCCTCACAGGATCGAGGCGACCTCCTCGAAGGCGAAACGCGGACCCCGCGGATAGAGTTTCGCCGGATCGCCATAGCCGATGTTGATGAGGAAATTGGATTTCACCGTCCCGCCAGGGAAGAATTCGGCATCCACCTTCGCATTGTCGAAGCCGCTCATCGGCCCGGCGTCGAGCCCGACGGCGCGCAGCGCCAGCAGGAAATAGGCGCCCTGCAGCGTGCCGTTGCGAAAAGCGGTCGTCTCGATGAGCGGGGCGTTGCCGACGAACCAGGCGCGCGCGTCGGTCGCGGGATAGAGGCGCGGCAGATGCTCGTAGAATTGCGTGTCATGGGCGACGATCGCCGTCGCCGGCGCGGCGAGCGTCTTGTCGAGATTGCCGGGGGACAGCGCCGGCGCCAGCCGCGCCTTGGCCTCCGCCGAACGTATGAAGAGGAAGCGCGCCGGCAGGCAATTGGCGCTGGTCGGCCCAAAGAGCGCGAGCCGTAGCGCCTGCTGGAGCAGGGCGTCGGGAACCTCGCGATCCGCCCAGCCGTTGTGGGTGCGCGCCTCGGTGAAGAGCTGCGCGAGCGCCTCCGCGCTCAAAGCTTCCTGCGAAATCTCGTTTTGCGCCATATCATCGCTCCTCGGCTCGCTCGCGTCACGGCTCGGCAGGGGGAACGCGCGCGCCGCTCAGATGTCGCGGCCCTCGACTTCCAATCGCAGCCGCTCCTCCGCCTTGCGCCATTCCTCGCGGCGCGGATCGAGCGCGCGGGCGCGGCGATAGGCCTCGAGCGCGCGCGCCGCGGCGCCGGCCCGCTCACGCAGCGCGCCCAATGCGCCGAGCGCATCGAAACGGCGCGGCTCCAGCCGCAGGGCGGATTCGAGATCGCGCTCCGCCCCGTCGAGATCGCCGAGCGCGATGCGGATATTGGCGCGGCCGACCAGCGCCTCCGCCCATTCCGGCTCGAGAATGACGATGCGGTCGAAGAGATCGAGCGCCAGCGAATCCGCGCCAATGCCGACCGCGACCAGCGCGCGGCGCATCAAGAGATCGACGGTGGGGGAGGCGGAGCGCGCCCATAGCCGGCCGATCGCCTGGGCGAGGGCGCTCTCCTCCTCCTCGCTCTCGGCGAGGGAGAGGCGGCGGATGAGATCGTCGAGCGAGTCGCGCGCCGTCTGCGGCGCCCGCTCGGGCGCGAGCTCTGGCTCGACCGGGGCTGTGGGCCGACGCTGCGGCGAGAACACGCGCGCGCCCGGCGGCAGTGGGATCGGCACGCGGCCTATGCCGGGAATGTCGAGATATTGCTGCTCGGTGAGCGGACGCTCCGCCCCGGCGGCGAGCGCCCCGGGAGCGGCGAGCAACGCGGCCGCGAGCATGGCGGCGAGAATGCGGGACGAAGGCGCGAGGCGCATAGGCGCGACTGTAGCAAAGGCGCCGGCCTCGAGACAAGAACGCCTCGAGAGAAGAACCATGCAAAATGCAAAAGGGTCGCCGCGGAGCGACGACCCTCTCGTTCAAAGGTTCAGATCAATGGCTCAGAGCGCCTTGAGCTGGTCCGCGGAGGACTTGCCGGTGCGGCGGTCCTGAGCGATCTCGAAGCTCACCTTCTGGCCTTCGCGCAGATCGCGCAGGCCGGCGCGCTCCACCGCGCTGATGTGGACGAACACGTCCTTGTCGTCGCCATCCGGCTGAATGAAGCCATAGCCCTTCTGGGCGTTGAACCACTTAACCGTTCCAGTCGCCATTTGTCTCTCCAGACATAGAGGAGAAGGCCCGCCTGCGCGGGGCCGGGTCGATCGATGTAGGGAGAGGTCGTCAGCGGCTCCGTCTCCGAAGCGCGCCCAAGTCGCCGGCCGAAAATCGATGCAGGGGAACATAGAGGGCCGAACCGCGCCGGGCAATGGCGGATCACGCTATAGGCCATAAGTAATTCCCGAAAAAGAAAGGATTTCCTAACCTACACAATTGGAGGGGCCGCCCGGTTCACGCCACATTCATCCAAACGGCGCGATCTTAGCGTTGGGTTTACGATCATCGCGTCGAATTGTCGCCGAATGATCGTGATCTGCGACGGCGGGGGGCGGCCCCCGCGCGCAGCGAGAAGCGGAGAGTAAAAGTGATCGACCTCGTTCGGCAAGCGATCGACGAGAATGGACGCCTGCCCGTGCCGGCCCGCGACATTGCGGCCAACGCCGACCTCTATGAGCTCGGCCTCACCTCGTTTGCGGCAGTCAGGATCATGCTCGCGCTCGAGGACGCTTTCGGCGTCCAGTTCCCGGAGCATATGCTGCGCCGTCGCAATTTCGCCTCCATCGGCGCCATCGTCTCCTGCCTGCATGCGCTGGAGCGCAAGGCGGCCTGAGCCGAAGCTCTCACAGCCGCGCGCCCGAGGGACAATAGCGCGCCTTGCGATCGGCCCCGGCCGAGAGCGCCGCCGGAAAGGCGTCCTGCCGCGGGCCGAAGGCCAGCAGCGCCGGCGTCACCGGCCGAGTCGAGGCCGCCCAGCTCTGGAAGGCGGCGGAGCGTCCCTCGCGCGTCACGCGCGCGGCCAGCTTCTCCGTCCCCGGCTCCTGCGTCAGCCCCTCGAGCCCGCATTGGGCGAAGAGCGGAATGCGATAGGCCGGCGGCGGCGCGGCGCAGGCGCGCTCCATCAGCGCCACTATCGTGAAGAAGACCAGCGCCGAGAAGGCGACGAAAAGCGCGCCGATCTGACGCGCGCCCAAATCTGCTCGTGACATTTTGGACCCCCTTGGCCGCAAAACCGGCCGAAAGGGTCAAATGGAGCGCCGTCCTCGTCCCTCCAGCGCGAGCGTGGGACATGATTAGCAGGGAGTGACCGGCGGCTCACGCCGGCTGCTCGTACAGCGCCTTCTCCTTGCGGTCCGCCCCGCCGAGACGGCGATAGACGAAAGCCGGCGCCGGCAGCAGCGACTCGTTCTGCCCGAGCGCGGCGAATTCCTCGTGATGGGCCGAGCGATGGCAGGCCGGATCGGTCGCCGCCGCGTCGCCGGTGACGGCCAGCGCCTGGCAGCGGCAGCCGCCATAATCGACCCCGCGCTTGTCGCAGCTGCGGCAGGGCTCCTGCATCCACTCCTCGCCGCGGAAGGCGTTGAAGGCCGCGCCATTGCGCCAAATGTCGCCGAGCGGGCGCTGGCGCACATTGTCGAAGGAAAGGCCCGGCAGGGTCTGCGCGGCGTGGCAGGGCAGGGCCTTGCCGGAGGGCGTCACCACCATGATGCTGCGACCCCAGCCGCCCGTGCAGGCCTTGGGGCGCGAGGCGTAATGGTCGTGGATCACGAAATCGAAATTGAGCACGCCCTGCAGGCGCTTCTTCGCCTCTTCCACGATCCCGACCGTGGCGAGGAATTTCTCGCGCGTCGGGATCAGCGCGGCGCGGTTCACTTCCGCCCAGGCGTAATATTGAATATGCGCCACCTCGAGCCGCTGCGCGCCGACCTCGACCGCGAAATCGATGATCTGCGGCAGATGGTCGATGTTCTGGCGATGTATCGGCGCATTGATGGTGAGGCCGAGGCCCAATTCCCGCGCCCAGCGCGCGACGTCGCGCTTCTTGGCGACGCCGCCCTCATAGCCGGAAATATGGTCGGAGCTTTCCGGGACCACATCCTGCACCGAGACCTGCACATGATCGAGGCCGATCTCGGCGAGATGCGCCAAACGCTCGCGCGTCAGCAGCACGGCGGATGTCACGAGATTGGTATAGAGGCCGGCGTCGACGGCGTGAGCGAGAATCTCCTCGAGATCACGGCGAATGGTCGGCTCGCCGCCGGAGAGATGCAGTTGCAGCGCGCCGATGGAGGCGGCCTGTCGGAACACGTCGCCCCATTCGCCGGAGGTGAGCTCCGTATTGGCGCGCTCGAGATCGAGCGGATTGGAGCAATAGGGGCATTGCAGCGGACAGCGATGCGTCAGCTCGGCGAGCAGGCCCGCCGGGCCGCGCTCGAAAGGCGCATAGGATTTCGCTGTCTGCGAGAGGGGAGGGGGCGAAAATGCGTCCGGCCCGTCGCGCAGCAGGCGCTTGTCGGCGAGGCCTTGCAGCAGCTTGACCACATCCGTCTGGATCACATCGACGGGCGCCGAATAGGTCTGCGCGAGACGCTGCGAAATCTCGGCGACGCTGGCGACGCCATCCACATGGCCGAGCACGGCGAGGCCGATCGGGTCGAGCTCATAGGCGCGTTCGGGCGCGAGGATCACCTTGCGCTGCCGCACGACATCCTCGTGCAGGCGCGAATAGCGCGTGAAGGCCGGCTTCGACTCCGGCGTCACAATGAAACGCGCTTCGCTCATTCTCTCGTCCTTCACTTCTCTCCCGGCGTAAACGCGCCGGGCGGGATGAGGCCGGTCACATAGGCCTGATGCAGCGCGTCGAGCTGCGCCCAGAGCACGTCGCATTTGAAGCGCACGGCGCCGACGCAGGCTTCCTGCTCCGCCCGCGTATAGGCGTGCTGGAGAATATACGACAGAGCGAAATCGCTGTCGCGCGGCGCCTGGGCGAGGCGGCGCTTGAAATAGGCCATCACGGAATCGTCGACGAAATCGTAATTCTCGAGCATTCCGGCGATGCGCTCGCGATGGATCGCCGGCGCGAACAGCTCCGTCAGCGATGACGCCACCGCTATGACGAGCGGCTGCTCGACGACGAAGCGCACATAGGCTTCCACAGCGAATTTCGTCGCCGGCAGCGCGCCCTTGCGCGAGGTGACGTAGTCGCGCGAGAGGCCGAGTCCGTCGGTCAGCACGAGCCAGCGCTCTATGCCGCCGCCTTCCTCGCCCAATCCGTCGTGATCATGGATGCGGTGAATCCATTCGCGCCGCAATTCGCGGTCGTGGACGCGGCTCATGAAGGCGGCGTCCTTGCGCGGCACCGCCTCCTGATAGCAATAGCGGTTGAGCGCCCAGGCCTGCACCTGGCCTTTGTTCAGCTTTCCGCCATGCAGCATTTTGTGGAACGGATGCTTGTCGTGATAGCGCTCCTCGCCCACGGCGCGGATCGCGGCCTCGAAGGCCTCCTTCGACAAGGGCGGCGCGTCATGCCACTCGGCCGTCGAGAAGTCGTTCATAGCGTCACCTCCATGCCGTCCGCGCCGATCTCCCATCCGGCCGCATTCACGATCGCGCGTTCCTTCGACGATGCGTCGAGAGTCGGATTGGAGTTGTTGATGTGCACATAGATCTTGCGCGCGACGGACAGATCCTCGAAGGCTTTCATCGAGCCGTCCTCGCCGCTCATATTGACATGGCCCATGCGCGAGCCGGTCTTGCCGAGCAATCCTTGCTCGATCATCTCGTTCTCATGGAACAAAGTTCCATCGAAGAAGACGAGGCTGGCGCCGCGCAGACGCTCCTTCAGCGGCTCGTCGATGTTCGCGCAGCCGGGAATGTAGAAGCAGCTCTTGCCCGTCGCCGTCTCGATGATCTCGACGCCGAGCGTGTCGCCCACTTGCGTGCCGAAACCCGCGACGCTCTTGTCCTCGAGCCAGAGCGCGATCTTGCCATGCACGGGAAACGCCTTCACCGCGAGGCCGAGATCGACGCCGGCGCCATGCAGGGGGATCGCCTCGTCGAAGGGAAATTCGACGCGCGTCACCAATTCGGGGACCAGAATGTCGAAGATGCGATTGCCGGCGAGCACATTCAAAATGCGCTCTGAGGAATAGATGGAGAATGCCTGCGCCTCGCGCAGATTGAGCAGGCCGGCGACGTGGTCCACGTCGCCATTGGTCAGCACGACGGATTTGATCGGGCTCGCGCGCAGGCCGTCATGCGGGCCGGGCGAGAGTTGCGGCGCATGCGCGATCTGCTGGCGCAAATCAGGGGAGGCGTTGAGCAGCACGAAATCGACGCCATTGGCGCTGACCGCGAGCGAGGATTGCGTGCGCGCCGAGAAGCCGGGCTTGCCCTCGCGCACGGCTCGGCAATTGGCGCAATTGCAGTTCCATTGCGGGAAGCCGCCGCCGGCGCCCGATCCGAGTATTTTGATGAACATGACGCGAACCGCGACGGCGCCGTTTTTTAAAGGCGCAGTCTCTCCTCTCGAGCCGACGTTCTAGAGCGAAACCGCCTCTCTTCGAAGCGCTGTTTCGCTCCCCTCCCGATCTTTGTTTATTTTTCCCGACGCTCGCGCGTCGGAAGGCGGCTTTTTCGGCCGCGCGCCACTATGTCCAGGCGGCGGCGGGACGGCAAGCGCCAGATGGTCGCACGCCCTGCTCTAGCCAGCGGCCCGCATCGGTGGCGCGCTCGCCCGCAGCGCGCGCGCCAGGGAGTCGTAGATGCGCGGATCGTCCGATTGCGAGACGTTGAAGCGCAGATAGTCGCGGGCCGTCTGGCCGAGGCTGAAGGCGTTGCCGGGCGCGAGCACGATTCCCTCCGCGAGGCATAGCCGCGCGATCTGCGAGGCGTCGGCCTCGCCCGGCAGGCGCGCCCAGACGAACATGCCGGCCTTGGGCTCGACGAAGGGCGTGATCCCGAGCGCTTCGAGACGGCGGATCGTCGCCGTCATGGCCCCGGTGAGCCGCGCGCGCAGCGCCTCGAGATGGCGGCGATAGCCGCCGTCCTTCAGCAGCGTCAGCGCGATCTCGGCCGAGAGGCGCGGGCTGCCGAATTGCGTGGCGAGGCCGATATCGGCGATCTGCTCGATCCAATCGGGGCGGGCGGCGATATAGCCGCAACGCGCCGCGGCGGAGAGAGTCTTGGAGAAGCTGCCGATCTGAATGACGTTGCGAAGTCCGTCGAAAGCGGCGAGGCGAGGCGTCGGCGCGGTTTCGAAATCGGCGAAAATATCGTCCTCGACGATGATGAGGCCGGCGGGCTCGGCGAGCGCCATCAGCCGATGCGCCGTCGTCGAGGAGATGGCGGCGCCGGTCGGATTGTGGACGGCGGCATTGGTGAGATAGAGGCGCGGCCGCTTTTGCGCGAGGCTTTGCGCGAAAATCTCGAGATCGGGGCCGTTCGGCGTCATCGGCACGCCGACGATGTCGGCGCGATGCGCCTGTAGCAGAGCGCGGAAGTTGAAATAGCAGGGATCGTCGATCAGCACCGTGTCGCCGGGCTCGATCAGAAAACGGCAGACGAGGTCGATCGCCTGTGTCCCCGAGCCGGTCAGCAGAATCTGATCGGGCGCGGCGGCTATGTCCCGCTCGCCGAGGCGGCGGGCGATGAAGCCGCGCAGCGGAGCGAGGCCGAGCGGTTCGGAATAATCGGCGAGGGAGGCGGCGCTCCCCCGCGCCACGGCTTTCAGCGCCCGGCGCAGCGCCGCCTCGGGCATCCATTCGGCCGGCAGCCAGCCGCAGCCGGGGCGGAGCATTCCCTCGCCGGCCTCCAGCGATTGACGCGACATCCAGAGCGGATCGACCTCGCGATCGAGGCGCGGGCCGATCTTGCCCAGCGCCAGCGGCGCGAGTGGCGCTGAGACATAGAAGCCGGAGCCGGGGCGGGACCTTATGACGCCCTCGGCGGCGAGCCGCTCATAGGCCTCGACCACTGTGGAGACGGAAACGCCCATCGACCGCGCCGCCTGCCGCACCGAGGGGAGGCGCGCGCCGGGCGTCAGCTGGCGCGCCGCGATCCGCTCGCGGATCGTCGTCATCACCAGCTCGATCCGTCTGGGTTCGATCCGTTTCGGCGCCGAGGATGTTTCGGTCAAGCGTATTGCCTCCAAAGGCAGCACAGTTCACGGATATTGTCGAAACAGTTTATGAAAATTGTATCCGTCTGTCTCTGGCCGAGCAAGAGGCTCCGTCCGATCCTTCGCCGATGAGGAAAGGATGTTTCGATATGGATAGGACGACGGAAGGCTGGCTGAACGGCGCGATCGGGGTCTTGATCTTCAGCGGATCGCTGCCGGCGACGCGCGTCGCCGTCGGGGGCTTCGATCCCTTGTTTCTGACCGGCGCGCGCGCCTCCATCGCCGGGCTGATCGCGCTCTGCCTGTTGACGCTTTTCCGCGAGAGCAGGCCGAGCCGTAGCGAGCTTCTCTCGCTCGTCGGCGTGGCTTTGGGCGTGGTGGTCGGCTTTCCGCTGCTCAGTGCGCTGGCGCTGACGCGCATGACCTCCGCGCATTCGCTGGTCTTCGTCGGGCTGCTGCCCTTGGCGACGGCGGCTTTCGGCGTGCTGCGCGGCGGCGAGCGGCCGCGGCCGGGCTTTTGGCTCTGTGCGCTCGCCGGCGGCGCGCTCGTCGCCGGCTTCGCCTGGATGCGGAGCGACGGCGCGATTTCCTCGGGCGATCTTCTGATGCTCGGCGCGATCTTCGTCGCGGGCTTCGGCTATGCCGAAGGAGGGCTGCTGTCACGCCGGCTCGGCGGCTGGCGGGTGATTTGCTGGGCGCTGGCGCTCTCGCTGCCGGCGATGCTCGTCTGGACCGCCGTCAGCGCGCCGGAGGGGCTGCTCGCCACGCCGCCGCGCGCCTGGGTCGCGCTCGCCTATGTGGCGCTGTTCAGCATGTTGATCGGCTTCGTCTTCTGGTATCGCGGGCTGGCGCTGGGCGGCATCGCCGCCGTAGGGCAGTTGCAACTGCTCCAGCCTTTGCTCGGCCTCGGTCTCGCCGCTCTGTTTCTCGGCGAGACCGTGGAGCTCCCGCTCGTTTTCGTCACTGTCGGCGTTATCGCCGCAGTGGCGGGCGCGAAGGCCTTCGCGAAATAGCCCGCTCAGGCGCCGCGCGTCTTCTCCGCCTCCTGCCGCTCCAGCTCCTTATAGCGCTTCACGCCGAAGGGGATGGCGACGAGATAGGCGAGGCTCGCCAGCACCAAGGTCTCCATCGGATAGATGGCGAGCAGCAGCGCCGTCACGCCGACGCAGAACAGCACGAGAATGACATATTCACGCGGAATGCGGCCGATGCGCTTGCCGGAGAAATGCGGAATGCGGCTCGCCATCAGAAAGGCGATTCCCAGCACATAGACGATGAACAGCGGCACCAGCGCCTTGGAGCCGGGCAGGTCGACGACCGAGAGATTGAGATAGAGCGGCAGCAGAACCGCGACCGCGCCAGCCGGCGCCGGCATGCCGACGAAGAAGTCCGAATGCCAAGCCGGGCGTCCGGGATCGTCCACGGTGACGTTGAAGCGGGCGAGGCGCAGCGCGCAGGCGATGGCGAAGACGAGCGCCGCGAACCAGCCCAATCCTTTGATCTCGTGCAGCGACCAGAGATAGAGCAGAAGCGCCGGCGCGACGCCGAAATCGACGAAATCGGCGAGCGAGTCGAGCTCTGCGCCGAAACGCGACGTGCCCTTGAGCGCGCGCGCGATGCGCCCGTCGAGACCGTCCAGCACGGCGGCGGCGATGACGGCGGTGACGGCCGTGTCGAACTTGCCTTCCGTGGCGTAGCGTATGGCGGTGAGGCCCATGGCGAGCGCCAGCAGCGTGACCAGATTGGGCAGCACCACGCGGATCGGAATGTTGCGGAAGCGCAGGCGGCGCCGTTCCGAGGGCGACAATTGCGCGTCGCGGCCCTCGGGGCCGGCGTCGAAGGACGAAGGTTCGGTCATTGGGGAGGCCTTTGTCGCGGCGACGGCTCAGCCGGCCTTGAAGCTCAGAGGGGCGGCGGTGGAGTTCACATCCGCCAGAATGGTCTCGCCGGCGATGGCGCGCGAGCCCACGGCGATGCGGGGCTTGGCCCCGGTCGGCATATAGACGTCGACGCGCGAGCCGAAACGGATGAGGCCGAAACGGTCGCCGACGCCGATCGGCTCGCCATCCTGCACGAAGCAGACGATGCGCCGGGCCACGAGGCCGGCGATCTGCACCACGCCATAGCGGCCCGAAGGCGCGTCGATGACGATGCCATTGCGCTCATTGTCCTCGCTCGCCTTGTCGAGATCGGCGTTGAGGAAGATGCCGGGCTTATAGGCGACCTTGCTGATGCGGCCGGTGATGGGCGCGCGATTCACATGCACGTCGAAAACGCTCATGAAGATGGAGACGCGCTGCATCGGCTCCGCGCCGAGGCCGAGCTCGGCCGGCGGCAGGAAGAAGCCGATGGAGCAGACGACGCCATCCGCCGGCGACACCACGAGTCCCTCGCGCAAAGGCGTGAGGCGCTGCGGATCGCGGAAGAAATAGACGCACCAGGCGGTGGCGATGAAGCCGACCCAGCCGAGCGTCGAGGAAATCCAATGCAGCAGCAGGGCGGCGATGGCGAAGGCGGCGATGAAGATATAGCCTTCAGGATGGATCGGGACGAGCGATTTGCGGACCGATTCGAGGATCGACATGGATGAGAGGCTCCGAATGCGGCCCGTCGCCGCAGGCGGGGCGAGTTCTGCCATTTTGCGGCGCGAAAGTCACGCGGGCGAGCCGTCTGCGCCCTTGCCCCTGCCGCGGATTCACGACAGATAGGCGCGGTCGAAGCCCAAAGAGGCCGACACCCCTCGGGGAGGAAACATGAAAGACAATATTCGCAACGGAACGGCCCTGGCCATAGCGGCCGTCTCTCTCGCGCTCGCCGGCGCCGTGACGACCGCCATCGCGGCGACTCCCGGCAAGGTGCAATGCATCGGCGCCAACAGCTGCAAAGGCAAGAGCGACTGCCACAGCCCCAAGAACGCCTGCAAGGGCATGAACGCTTGCAAAGGCAAGGGCTGGGCCTTCGTCGAGTCCGAGGAGGCCTGCAAGGCCGCCGGCGGCAAGACGCTGAACTGACGATTCGCGGGACCGGCGGAGCGCGCCGGTCCCTTCTTCTCGCCGAAATAATGGGGCGCCTGTCTGCGCCGCGCCGGCCGCGCGGCGACGCGTGGCATGGGCGGAAATCGGAGGCCGCGCCGTGGCGACGGCCGAAATCGCCCCTTCTCGACAAATCGCCTCTTTGGCTTCATGAGGGGGCGCATGTTCCGCCCCTTCGTCGACGATTTCCTCGCCTGCCTGCGCTTCTACTCCCGCCTGCCGGTTCCTGCGCCGCGGGGGCATGAGATGCCGGACTTTCGCACCGCCGTGCGGGCGCTGCCGCTCGCCGGCGCGCTGATCGCCCTCGCGCCGGCCTGGACGCTGCTCGCGGCCCATGCGCTCGGCCTGCCGCCCTTCCTCGCCGCCACGCTGGCGCTGGCGGCGCTGGTCGTCGTCACCGGCGCATTGCATGAGGACGGGCTCGCCGATCTCGCCGATGGTTTCGGCGGCGGCGCGACGCGGGAGGAGAAGCTCGAGATCATGCGCGACAGCCGGCTGGGCTCCTACGGCGCCCTCGCGCTGATGCTCTCGCTGGCGCTGCGCCTCGGCGCCTTGACGACGATCGCGCAGCGCGGGGTCTTCGAGGCGGCCGCCATTCTCATTTTCGCAGCGTCGCTCTCGCGCACCGCCGGGCTGCTGCCGATCATGATCCTCGCGCCCGCGCGTGCGGACGGGGCCGGACACGCCGCCATGCGGCCGTTCAAGGAAGCGCTGCAGACGGCGGCGCTGCTGGCGAGCGCCTTCTCCATTCTGCCGATCGCGCTCGGAGTCTCGCCGGTCGCGGCTGTGCTCGCCGGCGCGCTGTCCATCGCCGCGGCCTATGCGACGGCCAAGCTCGCCGAGCGGCAGATCGGCGGCCTCACGGGCGATGTGCTCGGCGGCGCGCAGCAGGCGGCGGAGATCGCGGCGCTGCTCGTGTTCGCGAGCGGCGGCTGAGAGGCGTCAGGCGCTCGCCGCCTCCGCCATGCGCGCCGTCGCGCGCCGCACTTCATCGACGGCGGCGCGCAGCGTCTCGACGCCGGCGCCGGGCCTCACCGCCTCGCCCGCGAGGCGTCGGCGAAAGGCGCGTGCGCCGGGCCTGCCGGCGAAGAGGCCGAGCATATGCCGCGTCATGTTGGAGAGACGCTCGCCACACTGCAGCTGCGCCTCGATATAGGGAATGAAGGCTTCCACCGCGGCGAAGCCGTCCGCGAGCGGAGCCGCCTCGCCGAATAGCTCTGGATCGACGCGAAGCAGAAGCTCCGGCTCGTGATAGGCCGCGCGGCCGATCATCACGCCATCGACATGGGCGAGATGCAAACGCATATCCTCGAGCGTCGCAATGCCGCCGTTGATCGCGATCGGCAGGTTCGGATAGGCGCGCTTCAGCTCATAGACGAGGCCGTAGTCGAGCGGCGGAACGTCGCGATTCTCCTTGGGCGAGAGGCCCGAGAGCCAAGCCTTGCGGGCGTGGACGACGAGCGCGTCGCAGCCGGCGGCGACGGCGCGCTCGGCGAGGCCGAACAGCGCGGGTTTCGGCTCCTGATCATCGACGCCGATGCGGCATTTGACGGTGACGGGAAGCGCGACCGCATCCTTCATCGCCTTCACGCAATCGGCGACGAGATCGGGCCGCAGCATGAGGCAGGCGCCGAAAGCGCCGTTCTGCACGCGATCCGATGGGCAGCCGACATTGAGATTGATCTCGTCGAAACCATAGGGCTCGGCGATGCGCGCAGCCTTGGCCAGCTCGCCCGGATCGGACCCGCCGAGCTGCAGCGCGAGCGGGCGCTCGGCCGCGTCGAAGCCGAGCAGCCGATCGCGATCGCCGAAGATCACAGCGCCGGTGGTGAGCATCTCCGTAAAGAGCCGCGCGCGGCGCGACATCAGCCGAAGGAAGAACCGGCAGTGACGGTCCGTCCAGTCCATCATGGGCGCCACGGAGAATCTAATCTCTTGATTTATAGGCGATGTCATCCTGGTCTCTAGGCCATAGGTCGGATCGTGTGCACTCTCCCGGACGCCTCGATACGACACTTTTCGCTCCTTTTCGACTTCTCAGTGCACACAGGCCGCACACGAAATGCGACCTTCACGAGGCTCAAATCCGGCTCCTGGCGCGCATGAGTTCAACGCAAGGGGAAATAACGTCAACGAGACGTTTCTCCGCCGGCGCGACGCCGAGGAGTGGGCGCTCGACATAGAGCGCCGGATCGACCGCGGCGAGTCGCCGTCGAAGCGCGCGCGAAAGGGAGCTCGAACATTCGGCGATCTCGTCCGGCTCCATAGAGACGATCTCGCGGAGGTCGGAAAGCGGATCGGCCGGTCGAAAGCCGCGAGCCTCAAATCTCTCGAGCGTCGCCTCGGGCGATTGAAGATTTCGGAGCTCGATCGAGAGCGGCTCATTCAATTCGGTCGCGATAGAGCGAAGGAAGGAGCCGGTCCCGTCACGCTCGGCATCGACCTCGGCTACATCAAGACGATTTTGCCGCATGCGGCGGCGGTTCACGGCATTCAGCTTTCAACGGAGCCGACCGACCTCGCACGCATTGCGCTGAACCGTTTGGGATTGGTCGGGAAGGGAAACGAGCGTGATCGTCGGCCGACGCAGGACGAAATCGATCGCATCATCGCGCGATCCGATTTGACGCCGCAGCTGACAATTCCGTTGGGACGGATTGTACGCTTCGCGATCGCGACTGCGATGCGGCTCGATGAAATTTGCCGCGTCGCTTGGGAGGATTTCGATCCTCGATCCTGGAAGTTGGAACGGATCACCCGTGAAAGCGGATAGCCGTCCGGACCGGTTTTGGGCGACGGGCCGAGGTGGGACAAGCCGCGGCCAGTTTCCGCGGCGGCGACCGCGGGCGTCGTTCCGGCGCCGGAGCTGCATGACTCGGCAGGGTGGCGAGCGATGTCACACTCGACGCGACGTGCATTAGCTGGGCAACCCATGTCGCGCCACGGAAATCGGGCCGCGATGATCGAGCCACTGCGTCTCACGAGTGTAGGGCTTTGGAGATTCACGAGCCGTTCATCTGCGGAGCGCGATGCTGGCTCATGTCGTCGCCGGGTCGAGCAAGTCCGCATGATGGAGTAGCGGGAATCGCGTGACCGTAACACGGGAGAGAATGTTCATGGACAAGAAGACCGTCGGGCTGGTCGGCGTAATTTCGGCGTTGCCACTCACCGCGGCGCCCGCGGCCGACGCGAGAACGCTCGATCAAGTGATGTCACCCCGCTCCTATGCGGAGCTTCTGCAACCGATACCGAATGCGGCGGCGCTCCTGCGGGAGGCCGAGGCGCGGAAGGCCGTACAATCCGAGCCGCGCATCCAGACGGCGCAATATTATGGCAATCCTTACTACGACGGTTACGGCTACACCTACTATCCGTACCGACGGTGGCGCCACCACCATCACCACCATCACCACCATCATCATGGCTGGGGTTGGGGCGGCTGGGGCTACTACGGCCCGCCGCGCTATCACCACCACCACCACCATCATCATCATCACCACTGGAATGATGGGCGCTGGTGAGAACACAAGCCGCACCGTCATTCACGACGCGGCTTTTTCTGCTTCTCTTCGGCCGAATGTGCTGCGCCATGCATGCGGCGATAGGTGCCGTCGAAAACCGTGTCGCTCGTCGATAGCCATTGCGAGTCGACGCCGAGCGTTTCACGGCTCGCGTAGATGCGTCGCGCTTGCAATTCACGTTCGGCCGCCTCGTCGAAGCTCATCGGCTCGAGCTCGATATCACTTTCCGCCGGAATCATGGTGAACTGAGCCATCGGCGTGCCGGTCCGGAAGATATGCGTTTGTCCTTCCATCGGCGATTTGAAAACGAGGAAATAGATCATCGGCCACCATTCGCGGATGATCGCCGGCACTGCGATCGGCGCGGCGCCGGCGCTGTCGGTATAAAAGCTCGGATGAGTCTCGACCTTGATCGCATAGCCGGCTTCTGGCTTGAGATCGAGCAGGAGCTGGTAGGTGTAGAAGCTGCCCCCAAAATCACGAAAGGGCGGCCAGCTGCGGCCGGGACTCGGCGGGGCGCCGAAGTCGCCGTCGAGCATCAGTCGGCCGTCCTTCTTCGAGACGTGCAGCTCGTTCTCGTAGGGGTAGAAAATTTCGACGCCATATTTAGCGTATTCGGAAAACGGCACGCAGTGCCAAGCGTGTTCATGCGAGCCATCCGTGCGCTTCTCCGGCTGCCCTGCCCAGCCGGGGATTTCCATGCGCGTGCGGCGGGGCGCGAGATCGTCGCCGTTCATCCGGAACTTGATTTTTTTCATGAGGATTTCCTTTCGTTCGGAGGCCGCTCCGGCAGCGCGCTCTGCTCGAATTGCCGCGGCGTTCTAGACGGCGGCGTCGGAAGTCTAATGATTCCGGCGGAACGCGGGCGCATCCGAGCAGTCGACGATACACAATTACCTGGGCGTCATTACGGCGACGAAATCGTGGATCATGAGGGTCGCGACCATGCCCGGTCGCAGCAGCAGATCGGGATTGAACGCCTCTATGACGACACGATACGTCGAAGCGTGGTCGGCATCCGGGGTCGAACGTGAAACTTGCTCGACGATTCCCGAGAATGCGCGCCCTGGCAGAGAAAGCACTCTGAAAGCGACCTGACTGCCGATCCTCGGTTGCCTCAGCTCGCTCGAATGTATCGTGACGACGATCTCGACGACGCTAAGATCGGTCGCGACCTGGAATAGCCGGGCAGGCGCGTCGCGCTCCTCGATCGTAAGGCCCACTTTCACTTCGCGCGCGATCACCGTCCCGTCGACCGGCACGGCCACGGCGGTTTGCGCCAAATGCTCCGCGGCTTCGCTCACGCGATCTCGGCGCAGCGTGCGCAACGCCTCTTCCTGATCCGCCCGCGCTCGCGCGCGGGAAAGAGCGATCTCGGATTGGGCGAGCGTTTTTTTCGACAGAGCCCCGTGATCCGCCTCGGCTCGTTGGCGCTCGAGCCGCTTTTCCATCCGGGCGAGGGCCGCTCTGGCTGTTTCGAGGCGGGCGTCGGCGAGAGCGAGATCGGCTTTTGCTTGCTCGACGGCGGCGCGGTAAGGCTGCGGATCGATCTCGGCGCAAACTTGGCCTGCCGTCACCTTTGTCCCGACGTCACAATAAACCGCTCGGATGGTCCCCGATAGGCGTGTGGAGATCGGCGTGGCGCTCGCCGCCTCGATGACGCCCGTCGCCGTCACGCCGTCTCGCGGCGCATTGCGCTCCCATCGGAAATAGAGCCATCCGCATCCCAGAAGGACCGCGAGAGCCGCCAGCGTCGCGAAAGCCGTTCGTCGAAGGCGCTGTGCGCCAGACGCCGCGCTTATGGCGCGATCGAAAGCCGACGCCGCTTCGGATTTGCGCGTCTGCGGCTCTCGGAGCGATCCGCTTCCGCTGAATTCCGACGCGGCCTGCTCATAGACGTCCTCCTCCTGAGCATTATGGACTCGGACGAGCGTCTCGATCGCTTCGATGATCCGTTGCGCGTCCCGGATCAGATATTTGTCGGGCTCGTGCGAGCGTTGCCCCTCGGCGAGGCGCGCCAGCAGTCGCGCCTGATGGCGAATCTCTCGGTGCGCTCGGCTCATGGCGCCGAGTCCTTGCCCGCTCGGAAGATAATGCGAGATGCGCGGATAAATTTCGCTCTCGTCGTCGCGCTCGTGCGCCAATATGACGTCCGCGACCAGACGATCGGCTTCGTCTATATATTCGCACGCGCGTCGCGGAGACGCCGCGTCCAACGCATCGGCGATCTGCCGCAAGCGATCGAGGCTCTGCTCGATCTTCTCGTGGTCTTCGCGCAACGCCCGTGTCGCTGTCTCCGGCAGAGGGCGCCGAAGGAAGGTCGATCCGCCGCCGAGCGCCCGCAGAGCGTTCAGGATGACGGCGATGTCGATCGCCTCTTGTATCAGCGCGCCGCCCACCGGGCCGATCCAACCGAAGGCCGCCGCTCCCATCGTCGCGAAGGACAGAGTCATTCCGGCGATGATGCTCTGCAGGGCGATGAGGCGGGTCCGGCGCGCGATCGCCACCGCCTCCGAGACGCGGTCCAGCCGATCGACGAGAATGACGACATCCGCCGCCTCGGAGGAGGCGCTCGCGCCGCGCGCGCCCATGGCGACGCCGACATTCGCTGCGGCGAGGGCAGGGGCGTCATTGATTCCGTCGCCGACCATCAGCGTCGGATGCAGGCGTCGCTCGATGGCGACGGCGTCGACCTTGTCGGAAGGGATTCTGTCGGCGAGCACCGCATCGAGATCGAGCGCCGCGCCGATCGTTTCGGCGGCGTCGGCGCGATCGCCTGTGACCATGACGATTCGACCGACGCCCGCATCGCGTAGCGCCTGGATCGCGCGCGGCGTCTCGCGCCGGAGCTCGTCGGCGAGAAGGAGGACTGCGATGAGGCGCCCGTTCGACGAGATGAAGACCGTGAGCGCGGAGCGCCAGGAGGCGCGGCGAGCGGCGCGTGCGGCCCAATCCTCGAGGCCTTCATCGCCCTGCACGAATTGCAGCGCGCCGACGCGCATGTCGCGCCTGTCGACCTTTCCCTCGATCCCGGTTCCGAATGTCTCGCGGACATCGGTGGGAATGTGCAGAGAGAGGCCTCTCTCCGACGCCGCGGCGACGATGGCGGCGGCGACGACATGATGGGACGCTTGCTCGAGCGATGCGGCGAGCCGCAGGGCTTCGTTCGCGTCTCGATCCGGACCCGTCTCTATCGCGACGAGCCGCGCGCCGCCGACCGTGAGCGTGCCGGTCTTGTCGAACATCACCGTATGCGTCCGAGCGAGCGCCTCGAGCGGTCCGCCGCCTTTGATCAGGATGCCGCGTCGCGCCGCCCGCGACGCGCCCGCGACGAATGCGGCCGGCGCCGCGAGAATCAACGGGCAGGGCGTGGCGGCGACCAGCACCGCCAATCCGCGAATAGGATCCTGCGAAAGCGCCCAGGCGGCTCCTGCGGCCAGCAGGGCCACGGGCAAGAACAGCAGCGCATAGCGATCCGCCATTCTGATGAAAGGAGCTTTCGCTGTCTGCGCGGCGGTCGCGAGCTCGACGATTCCGGCGTAGGTGCTGTCGCCCGACGCGGCGCTCGCCCGCATTTCGAATGTCTCGCCGGCGTTGACTGTTCCGCTCGAGGCTGCTTCTCCCCTGCGTCTCGCGACAGGAAGCGGCTCGCCGGTCACCGCGGATTCATCGAGCAGCGCATTCGGTTCGACGATCAGGCCATCCGTCGGCACGACCTCGCCGGCCCGAACCAGCAATAGATCCCCGACCGCGACATCGTCGATCGGTATGTCCTCGATCCGATCGTCGATCCGTCGATGAGCGGTGCGCGGCGCGCGATCGATCAGCGCTTTCAGGTCGCGTTCGGCGCGACCGACCGCGATATCTTCGATGACGCTGCCGCCGGCGTACATCACTGAGACGATCACCGCCGCCAAAGCTTCGCCGAGCGCCAGCGCCGCCGACATGGAGAGAAGCGCGATCACGTCGACGCCGGCGCGCCCAGCGAGCAGATCGCGCGCGATCGAGACAGCGAGGCTCGCGGCGACCGGAACCGTTCCCGCCGCCCAAATCCATTTGGCTAGATCTTGGTGGCTGAAAAAAGCTGCGCAAAGCCCCGCCGCGAGAGCGGTGGAGGCGAGCAGAATCAGCGCTCGGCGCCAGATCCGCCCTTTTGCCGTCGGACTCATCCTCGTTCCGCTCTCGATGCCCTCGGCGCGGGAGGGGAGGTGCAGACGTTCGGTCTTCGATCAATGATCGTGTCGGTGATGCGTGTCGGGCATATGAGGATGCGCGTGCAGCAGCGGCTCATGCGCGTGCCAATGTGTGTGCGGCTGGCCGTTCTCATGATCGGAGTGGTCTCCGTGCCGATGATGCTCGTCGTGAACATGCGAATGCGAATGTTCGACGGCTTCGTGCGAATGCTCGTGCTCATGGCGTTCGGTCAGATGCAGCCAGACGCCCGCGGCCATCAGCGCCGCTCCGGCGACGAGCTGCAGGGTCAAAGGCTCGCGCAGCGCCACGACGGAGACGGCCGCGCCGAGGAAGGGCGCAGTGGAGAAATAGGCGCCGGTGCGCGCCGTGCCGAGATGGCGGAGAGCCAGCACGAACAGCGCCAGGCTGACGCCATAGCCGAGGAAGCCGACGACGCTCGCGGCGCCGATCAGCGGGATGGCTGGCATGAGAGCGCCGGCGAACAGTCCAATCCCGAGATTGACCGAGCCGGCGACCATTCCCTTGATCTCGACGATTTGCAGTGGATCGGAGAGCGACACTCTGCGTGTGAGGTTATTGTCGATCGCCCAGGCGAAACAGGCCGCGGCAATCGCGAGAGGCCCGAGCGCGCCAGAAAGGCTCGGCGCTCCCGACCAGGCGAGGCAGAGGGATCCTGCGACGATAAAAGCCATGCCGAGGGCGATGCGACGATCGAATGGCTCGCGAAACACGAACCATGCGATGGCCGCGGTGAAGACGCCCTCGAGCGTGAGCAGCAATGACGCCGTCGCGGCTTCCGCATGGGCGAGGCCGAACATCAGCAGCAACGGGCCGGCGACGCCGCCGGCCAGTGTCGCTGCTCCCATCCACGGCCAATCCGATTTAGTAAGCGTCGCCTCTTCCGCGCGGATGACGAAGCCGAGCCGATAGGGGAGACGACGAAGCAGGGCGACTCCGACGCCGGCGCCGCAATAGAGCAGGCCGGCGAGGATGCGCTGATCTATATCCGCGAGGAGCAGCTTGGCGGCCGGCGTCGAGACCCCGAACAGAGCCGCCGAGAGCAGCGCATAGGAGATGGCTTTTGCTTTCATGTTTGGCGCGTGCATTCAGTGAGTCACTGCGAGCGCGACGATCCGCGCGAGAACGAGGCCTCCCGCGAGCAGTAGATAGCAGCGTAGCACGCTCATCCATATGCGGCTCGTCATCGAGAGCTTCGCCGGCGGCAGCGCATGTAGCGGCGGCATGCGCCAGCTGTCGCGGGCGTGACGGCCGATCGCGCCCGGCGCCGTGCGCCGCCTCGTGCGGAGAGCGCCCGTCGCGACGGCGATGGCCGCAGTTGCAATCGAGCCGCCGCCGAGGATCGACAGAATGACGGTCTCGTTTGTCTGCTCCGGGAACAAGACGGAAGCGGTCAAAATGATCGATAACATCACTAGGACCGCGACGATCACGCCTGTGAATAGATTCATGCCCCAGCCATTGACCCAGGGGCCGAGAACCGCCTCGTCATTGCAGAGAAGCAGCAGAAACACGGTCGCGCTCGGCAGCAGGACGCCCGCGAGCGTCTGCACGGCGTTGGTCAGCAGGCCGAGCGGCGCGCCCGGCGTCAGCACGAGCCCCGCCGAAACGACGATGAGCGCGAAATAAACGCCGTAGAAGCCCTTGGCGTCGGACGGCTTGCGATGCAGCGAATGCTTCAGCGACAGCACGTCGCCGAGCGCATAGGCCGTGGACAGCGACACCGCCGCCGCGCCGATGACGCTCGCATCGATCAGCGCAAGAGCGAATAATATGCCCGGCAGGCGGCCGGCGTATCGGCCTAGGCCCTCCGCCACGGCGCCGGCGTCGGTGAAGTTTCCAGCTTCCGGGCGTCCGGCGAAGGCCGCCGCCGTGAAGGCCATCATCGCCGCCGCGCCGATGACGACGAGCGCTATGCCGAGCCAGAGGTCGATGCGCTCATAGCGAATGAAACGCGGCGTGATGCGCTTGTCGATCACATAGCTCTGCTGGAAGAAGAGCTGCCAGGGCGCGATGGTCGTGCCGACGATCGCTATGATGAGCAGCATGACATCGCTGAGTTTGCCATCCTTGGGCAGCTGCACGAGGAACATATCGCGTGCGACCTCCGCTATCGGCGGATGAATCATCACGAAGATCGGAATGAGAACGAGACTGCCTGCGCAGAGCGCCAGAGCGAAGCGCTCGAAGCGACGGAAGTCGCCCGTGCCGACAGCCGCCATGATGACGACGGCCGACAGCGCCACGCCGAGCTCCCGCGAGACGCCGAGATAGGAGAGCGCGAGAGATATTCCGATGAATTCGGTGACGATGGTCAGCGCGTTGAGCAGAAACAGATCGATGACGCTGAAGGCGCCCCAGAATTTGCCGAAACGCTCAACGATGAGCCGGGCGTGTCCGACGCCGGTGACGGCGCCGAGCCGCAACACCATCTCCTGATTGACGTAGAGCACGGGAACGAGCAGCAGCAGCGTCCACAGCAGGCTCGTGCCGTAGTTCTGGCCCGCCTGAGTGTAGGTCCCGAAGGCGCCCGCGTCATTGTCGCCCACCATGACGATGAGACCAGGACCGACAATCGCGAGAAGCGTCTGGAGGCGGCGCTTGAAGCCGATGCGCGGACCGTGATCGGCATGATGGATCGTGCCCAGCGCGCCACGAATATGGCCGATATGGGCCTCGTCGAGAACGGCGCTTTCGGTGGTTTCAGTCGGATTGAAATGCAGCGTCATGGCTCGCCTCTTCTCCGGCGGCAGGCGAGCCCTCGCGAGAGCTCACGCCCTCTGGAGCGCCCGCGCTCTCGCGCCCGGGCAAATTCGGATCGGGATGGATTTCGACGCGCCCGCCGGACGGAGCTCGCGCTCGCCGGCGGGCCTGGTTGGGCCGGGGTTCATTCGATCTCTCCGATCAGCCGGCGAGGCGCGAAGGGGGCGGCTCGCCATTGTCCTGCGTGAGGCGAGCGTCGGCCTCCGCCTCGTCGGTCCACACGCACAGAAGACGTCCCGAGGCGGCGTCGAGCGTCCAGACGCAAAGCGGCGCCCGCCGCGCGCGACGGCGAAACGCGACGATCTGCGCCTCGGCGCGGAACGAAGGCGCGCTCCGAGCGAACGGGCGCGCGAATGCGATTGCGGTGAGCTTGTTCATCGCTCATCTCCTTCTTGGCCGTTGTGATCCACGGCCCGGAGCATGAGCGGCAGGCAGGAGCCTCTAGGCCCTCGCGACGCCTCTCACGCGGTCCCCGAGACCGCGGATGGTTTCGATGTCGAGTGGCGTCGCGAGCGCAGACGAGGCTGCGGGCGCGGCGCCGAAGCGGCTACTGCCCATGTTTCTTTCTTGGGTTGTCGGAGTCGACGGCGGGGGCGAAGCCCAGCCATCCGACGGCGATATCGTTCCCGAAACTGTGGTTGTCAAGCACAAATCGCAGGATAGCGCGACCGCCATTACCAATCGGTGAAGCGAGTAGCCGAAGGAGCGCGCTCGGAGGATGTTCGAGGCTCGCGTCCGGTCGCGTCGACAAGCGCGGATCGATCGGCTAAGCCGAGACAGCGGGGCGTTCGCCGGACCGCGACATGTTTCGAACCGATGACGGAAGGTCGAATGAGGCGATCATACCTGAAAGCGAAGTTGCTCGATCTCATTTTTGCGAGCCCCGTGGTCGCATGGTTCTCCCTCGGAGTTTATGGCTCGTCTCAGATGATGGGCTCGTCCGAAGGACTTCTCGTGAATGTCTCTCTCGCGGCCAATATCGTGCTTCTCTGTCTCATAATGCTCGCGATTTTGCTGCGGCCTCCGTCTCTGCGGACCGCGAAAGGCGTTCTGCCGAAATTGGCTGGAGCCGCCGGCTTTCTCTTGCCGAGCTTTATCGTCGCTGTTCCGGCAGTCGATTTGTCGCCTTCGACGAAGGCGGTTTCCGTCGGCCTGGTCCTCCTCGGAACGCTCGTCTCCATCGCGGCTACAATTTGGCTCGGCCGCAGTTTCAGCATTCTTCCGCAAGCTCGCGCTCTGGTGACAGAAGGACCGTATAGGCTCGTGCGTCATCCGCTCTATGCTGGAGAATTATTGGCTCTGATCGGCATCATGTTTCGATATCAGCAGCCGTGGGCGCTGTGTTTGACGCTGCTTTCGATCGCTATTCAATTTCCGCGCATGAATTTCGAGGAGCGCGTGCTGGCAGAAGCATTCCCATCATACAAGGAATATGCGGGCCGCACCGCGAGGCTGATCCCCGGCGTTTACTGACCCTTCGCTCACGATTACGACGTGGGAAACAATCGCTGCCGCCATGCGGGTGGTTCCGACCGTCGCGTCACCCGCCCCGCTTTTCGGAGCTGCGATCAAAGACGCCCGCGCCGGACCGTCCGGTTTCCAACGCGCCTTTCCTTCTCGAGCCTTGCCGCAATAGCAGGCCCAATGCGACATTGTATGGGACGATGCTGGCGGCCGAACCAAGAGCGCCGGCTCTCGTTACCCGAATGCGCGAGCCAGACCGAAGGCCGCCGAGGCGGCAAGTCCCCCCACGGCCAGTGTCTGAATTGCAGCGCGCACTCGATCGACGCCGGTGAAATGCCCTTTCGCCGCGCCGAACGCCAGCAACGCCACACCTGTGGCGAGAACGGACCTTAGAGTCTGTCCGTTA
>NZ_LUUM01000223.1:0-112521 GCF_001644125.1 Methylosinus sp. R-45379 | reverse complement strand
AGCTCATCCGCGAGATGGTCGACGCCGATCTCGAGCGGCTGAGCCGGGAATCGGCGACACGATGAGCGTGGAAGCCGCGTCCACGGCCCGCTACGAACGCATATTGGTGACCGGCGGCTCCGGCTTCGTCGGACGCTATGTGCTGGAGGCGCTGGCCCGCGCCTATCCCGAGGCGCATCGCCTATCGCTGGCGCGGCCGGGCGAGCCGGCGCCCGATCAGCGCTGGACGCCGATCGCCTTCGATCTGCTCGACGCTAAGGCGGTCGACGCCGCCATCGCGCAGGCGCGGCCCGATCTCGTCATTCATCTCGCCGCGCAAGCCTCGGCCGCGCAATCCTTTCTGGCGGCGGAAGAGACTTGGCGCGTCAATTTCGACGGCGCGTTCAATCTCGCCTCGGCGCTCGCGCGCCACGCGCCCGCGGCCGTCGTGCTCTTTGCGTCCACCGCCGATGTCTATGGCGCGAGCCTCGTCGAAGGCCCGGCGCATGAGGATATGATCCCGCGGCCGCTCAGCGTCTACGCCCGCTCCAAGCTGGCGGCGGAGTCGATGCTGGCGGATGTTCTGCCGAAGACGGCGCGACTCATCGTGGCGCGCCCCTTCAGCCATATCGGCCCAGGGCAGGACAAGCGTTTCGCCGTCGCCTCCTTCGCCGCGCAGATCGTCGAGATCGAGAGGGGACGCGCCGAGCCGCGCCTCTCGGTCGGCGATCTTTCCGTGCAGCGCGATTTTCTGGACGTGCGCGACGTCGTCGACGCCTATCTGCGGCTCATCGCCGCCGCGCCCGATCTTCCCGCCCGCAATGTCTTCGACATCGCCTCGGGCGAGACGCGCCCGCTCGCGTCCCTGGTCGAGAAAATGCGCGCCTTGGCGCGCCGCGATTTCGAGATCGTGGTCGATCCCGATAGGCTGCGGCCGGCCGATATTCCGATCGCCAGATGCGCCGCCGGCAAGATGCGCGCGGCGACCGGCTGGAGCCCGCGCAGAACGATCGACGAGACGCTCGTCGATTTGCTCGATCATTGGCGCGCGGCCGCAGAAGCCGCGAAATGACCAGCGAGCGCGAGCGGCGTCTCGAGGAGCGCAATCGCCTGCTCGAGCATCAGCTCGATTTTCTGCGCGCCGAGCTTCTGCATCTCGTCCATGAGCGCGAGAAAAACGTCTATTCCGCCGCCTGGCTGATCTTCCGGCCACTGCGCCGTTTCGAGGCGGCGCTCGTCGATGCGGTGACGCCTCTGCTGCGAATCTTCTCGCGCAAGACCGCGGCGCCCGCGGTCGAGTCTTGCGCCATCGAGACCGCCGCTCTGGGCGAGACGCAAAAGCCGCGACGGCTGCTGGTCGATGTGACCGCGACGGCGCGGCGGGACGCCGGCACCGGCATACAGCGCGTCGTCAAGAAGATCACGCAGGGGCTCTATCGCGATCCGGCGCTTCCCATTCCCGTGATCGCCGTGCGCTGCGAGGGCGGCCGGCTCTTCACCTGCGAGGCTTTCGTCGCCGCCCTCATCGGCGGCGCAGCCGGCCCGGATCGCGAAATAGAGATAGAGCCGGGCGACCGCTTCTTCATGCTCTCGGACAGCTGGAACGCTTTCGAGGAGTTTCAGCCTGTCTTCTCTCGCATTCGCGCCGGCGGCGGCGAGATCGTCACCTGCATTTTCGATCTCATCCCCGTCCTCTATCCGCACGCTTGCCATGAGGTGACGCCGCCCCGCTACGAGGCATGGCTGCGCCGGGCGCTGCTCGAGAGCGACGCCTTTCTCGCCATCTCGCGCACAGTCGCCGAGGAGCTGGCGGATTTCGTGGAAGAGACGGGACTGCCGCATCGACCCGGCCTTTCGATCGGCTGGTTCCATTGCGGCTCGGATATCGCCGATGGCGCGCCGGCCGCGCCGCGGCAGCAGATCGCCGCCGCAGCAGCGGGCGACGCCATGTTTCTGAGCGTCGGCACGGTGGAGCCGCGAAAGGGCCACCGTGTCGCCCTGCAGGCTTTCGAGGCGCTCTGGCGCGAGGGCCGCGATGCGCGGCTGGTTTTCGTCGGACGGCGCGGCTGGTTCGAGGAGGCGATCGCCGCCGAGATCCGCGGCCATGCCGAATTCGGGCGACGCCTCTTCTGGTTCGACGATATCGGCGACGCCGAGCTCGCCTTTCTCTACGACAAAAGCGCGGCGGCGCTCGTCCCGTCCTATGCGGAGGGGTTCGGCCTGCCGATCGCCGAGGCCGCGCGTCGCGGCCGGCCGGTGATCTGCAGCGACATTCCCGTGTTCCGCGAGGTCGGCGGCGCCGGCGCCCTCTATTTCCGCGTCAATGATCCGGCCGCTCTCGCCGAGCGCATTCGGGAGCTGCTCGACGGAAGGGCGACGGGCGATCCCTCCGCCGTCAGCCGCGTAAGCTGGGCGGAGGCGGCGCATCGCGTCGCGCAGGTGATCGCGACCGAAGACTGGACGCGCTCCCTGCCCTGAGCCCCGCCCGTACGGCCATTGTTCCGCCGCGCCGAAAAGCATGATAGAGACGCGGCTGCGGCGGCGGCGCCTGCGGCTCTCTCGAACCGCAGGCTTCGCCGCTTTTGTGCAAAGCGGGGGCGCAGGTCGCGACCTTCCGCCGACGAGGCTCCAACCCGATAGGCCGTCAAATGTCGATCTCGCCGTCCATCAGCCTGCCGCCGACGCCCAAGGCGCTCCTCGATCTCATCAAGCTCGAGGCCGGGCCGGCCCCTCTGCCCGACTCGCGGCAGGCGCTGTGGATCAGCATCGCCGCCTATTTTCTGACCGAGGTGGGCGGCCAATTGGTGAGCGCCGAAATTCCTCCCTCGGTCGCCTACGGCCTGGTGAGCGCCGCCCTGCTGGCCGCGTTGACCTTCGGCGCGCTGCTGCTGACCGGAACGCGCGAGCGCTTTCAGCAGACGCTGATCGCCCTCACCTCCACGGGCGCGGTCATCGGCCTCGTATCCTTCGTGCTGACGCTCGCAGTGGCGCAGATATTTCCGCCGCCGATGCCGGCCCTGAAGCTCGTCGGCTTCGTGCTGTTTCCGCTGGTGCTGTGGAAGTTCACCGTATTCCTGTGGATCTATCGTCACGCCGGGATGCGCTTCATTCCGGCCTTCGCGCTGGGCGCGATCTATCTCGGCTTCATTCTGCTGATCCTGTCGCCGCTGCTGACGCGCCTCTTCAATCTCATTTGACAGGCTGGAGCGCCGCCGTGGCGACAGGCCCGCGGCGGCGCTCATTAAGTAACAATTAAGCATAATCACTTACTCATCGTTCATCACCCGCGTCGCGGCCCGATTCAGGCCGCCCGGCGCGTAGCGAGGATGAACCAATGAGATTTTCCGGTTCCTGCGCCGGGGCGGGGCTGTTCGTGGCGGCTCTGGGCCTTTTGTCCGCCGGCTCCGCCGTCGCCGCGGATATGCCTTTCTTCTCACCGCCCGAGCAGGAATACCAGCCCGTCGAGCTGGGAACCGGCTGGTATTTGCGCGGCGACATCGCCGCGGCGCGCACGCCCGTGCTGAACATAGACGGGGCCGTGACGGCGAATAATTTCGTCAACAACTGGTCGGCCGGCATCGGCTTCGGCTATCGCTACAATAGCTGGCTGCGCACCGACGTCACCGCCGATTATCAGCCGCTCTACAGCCGGTCGGGCGCCTCCTATGTCTCGACGCCCTGCCAGACCGGCGCGGTGGGCACGCCAGCCGGCGGCCCCTACACCGACTCCATCGCCATCGCCACCGACTGTTTCCCCTATTCGCAGAGCCGCGGAACCGCTTCGGTCTTCCTCGGCAATGTCTATATCGATCTCGGCACATGGGGCGGACTAACGCCCTATATCGGGGCCGGCGCGGGCGTCGATGTGCTGTTCCAGAAGGCCCAGGTGCAATGGTACATGGGCAATCTCGTTCCCTATGCCGGAACGACCTGGACCGACCCCTACACGCTCGGCACCTATATGGCCAATTGGGACCGCAGCTACTCCAACACCTATCTGAAATTCGCTTATGCCTTCATGGGCGGCTTCGCCTATGACATCACCGATCATTGGTCTGTCGACATCGGCTATCGCTATCTCAATCTGGGCTCGATCTCGGGCAAGGACGCGCTCGGCGTCAGCCATACCCGCAAGCTCGACATTCAGCAGGTACGGCTCGGCTTCCGCTATCTGATCGACTGAGGATCGCCGCCGCCGCCGCAACCGGCCCCCACGACTGGCCCCTCCCGGCGGCGGCCCTCCCTTCGCGAAAAGCTCCCCGCCGCGCTCGACCGGCTATCCCCCGCCCCGCCACAGCTCGCGCCCGACTTGACGCGAAGACGTGTTGCGCGTAGCGCAGGCTCCGAAAATCCATGCCCCGGGGAGGCAGCACAAAAATGCCCATCCAAAAGCCCGGCGTGAAGCCGGCCGATCCGCGTTTCTCTTCAGGTCCTTGCTCCAAGCGTCCCGGCTGGACGCTGGACGCGCTCGCGGGCGCGGCTCTCGGCCGCTCGCATCGCTCCCCGGCCGGCAAGGCGAAGCTGAAGGAAGCCATCGATCTGACGCGCGAGGTGCTGCGCGTGCCGGCGAGCCATCGCATCGCCATCGTCCCCGCCTCGGACACCGGCGCCGTCGAAATGGCGCTGTGGTCGATGATCGGCGCGCGCGGCGTCGATGTCGCCGCCTGGGAGAGCTTCAGCGCGGATTGGGTCACGGACATCATCGAGCAGCTGAAGCCGGGCGCCGCCCGCAGCTTCGTCGCCCCCTTCGGCGAATTGCCCGACCTGTCGAAGATAAACTTCGACAATGATTTCGTCTTCGCCTGGAACGGCACCACCGCCGGCGTGCGCGTGCAGAACGCGGATTTCATCCCCGCCGACCGCAAGGGCCTGACCATCTGCGACGCGACCTCGGCCGCCTTCGCGCAGCCGCTCGAATTCGACAAGCTCGATGTCGTCACCTACTCCTGGCAGAAGGTGATGGGCGGCGAGGCGGCCCATGGCATGCTCATCCTCTCGCCGCGCGCCGTGGAGCGGCTCGAGAGCTATACGCCCGCTTGGCCGCTGCCGAAGATTTTCCGCCTCACCAAGAACGGCAAGCTCGTGGAGAGCATTTTCGAGGGCGATACGATCAACACGCCCTCCATGCTCTGCGTCGAGGATTATCTCGATACGCTGAAATGGGCCAAATCGATCGGCGGGCTCGACGCGCTTTTCGCGCGCGCCAACGCCAACGCCAAAGTGGTGCATGACTGGGTCGAGAAAACGCCCTGGTTCACCCATCTCGCCCAGGATCCGGCGACGCGCTCCAACACCGGCGTCTGCCTCGTTTTCGCCGATCCCGCCGTCGCCGCCCTGCCGCGCGCCGAGCAATCGGCGCTCGCCGCGCGCATCGTCGGCCTCGTCGAAAAAGAAGGCGCGGGCTTCGACTTCGGCGCCTATCGCGACGCCCCGCCCGGCCTGCGCATCTGGTGCGGCGCCACGGTGGAGGCCAGCGACGTGGCCGCGCTGACGCAATGGATCGACTGGGCCTATGCCGAGGCGGCGGCGCAATCGGCCAAAGCGGCTTGAGACGAAGGCCGCTCGTCACGATCTAGGGGAAAGGGACGGCCGCCGCGCGAGCGCGGCGCCGAAGGGGGCGAAATCTCGGGCTCGGCCCGAGGGAGGCCCTTCATGCCCAAACGCGTGCTCGTCTCCGACGCGCTGTCGCCTGCCGCTCTCGAGCTTTTCCGCTCCCGCGAGATCGAGGCCGACTATCGGCCAGAGCTCGGCAAGGAGCCGAGCAAGCTCGCCGCCGCCATCGGCGCCTATGATGGACTCGCCCTTCGCTCGACGACGCAAATCGACAAAGCGCTGCTCGCGCGGGCCGAGCGGCTGAAGGTCGTCGGCCGCGCCGGCGTCGGCGTGGACAATGTCGATGTGGCCGCAGCGACGGCGCGCGGCGTGATCGTGATGAACACGCCCTTCGGCAATTCCATCACCACCGCCGAGCATACGATGGCGCTGATGCTGGCGCTCGCCCGTCAGATTCCCGCCGCCGACGCCTCCACCCGCGCCGGAAAATGGGAGAAGAGCAAATTCATGGGCGTCGAGCTCGCCGGCAAGACGCTCGGCGTCATCGGCTGCGGCAATGTCGGCGCCAATGTCGCGACGCGCGCGGCCGGCTTTTCCATGCGCGTCATCGCCTATGATCCCTTCCTCACCGAGGAGCGCGCCATAAAGTTGGGCGTCGAGCCGGTCGATCTCGAGCAGCTGCTGGCGCGCGCCGATTTCATCACGCTGCACACGCCGCTCACCGCCAAGACGCGCGATCTGCTGAATGCGCAATCGTTGAAGAAGACCAAGCGCGGCGTGCGCATCGTCAATTGCGCGCGCGGCGGGCTGCTCGACGAGGCGGCGCTGGTCGCCGCGCTGGACGAGGGCCATGTCGCCGGCGCCGCGCTCGATGTGTTCGAGACCGAGCCGGCGCGCGAAAATCCGCTGTTCTTACGCCCGAATGTGGTCTGCACGCCGCATCTCGGCGCTTCGACGATCGAGGCGCAGGAGAAGGTCGCCGTGCAGATCGCCGAGCAAATGTCGGATTTTTTGACTCGCGGCGCGATTGTGAACGCGGTCAACTTTCCCTCGATCGGCGCCGAGGAGGCGCCCCGACTCGCGCCTTTCGTCGATCTCGCCGAAAAGCTCGGCTCCTTCCTCGGTCAGGCGACGGAATCGCCGATCGAGCGCATCTCCGTCGCCTATGAGGGCGCGGCGGCGCAACGCAATTTGGCGGCGATGACGGCGGCCGTCGTCGCCGGCGTGCTGCGGCCGGCGCTGGCCGAGGTCAATCTCGTCTCGGCGCTCGCCATCGCCAAGGAGCGCGCGATCACAGTCGATGAGGCGACGCGCTCCGGCGAGAGCGATTATGATTCGCTGATCGCAATATCGGTGAAGACGCGCGACGGAGAGCGGACGCTCGCAGGCTCGCTGTTCCATGACGGGCGGCCGCGAATCGTCGTCGCCGATGGCGTGCGCGTGGAATCGGAATTTTCCGAGCGGATGATCTTCGTCTCGAATGCCGACAGGCCCGGCTTCATCGGGCGTTTCGCCGGGCTGCTCGGCGCGGCCGGCGTGAACATAGCCACTTGCGCGCTGGGGCGCGATCGGCCCGGCGGCTGCGCCGTGGCCATTGTCGCGATCGATGAGCCCGCGCCGCGCGAGACGATACGCGAAATCGCAGCGCTTCCCGGCGTGCGCTTCGCGTCCGCGCTCCAATTTTGAGCTGCAATTCGAGGGGGGATCGGCGAGGCCGCAGGCGGCGCGCTCGCGGGCGGGGAGATCTTTCTCCCCGGCGCCTCCTCGTCCCCCTCACTCCGCCCCTTTGTCGCGACAATGGGGCGGAGGAGGCGGAATCGAGTGGCGACTTTTAACAGTCGGCGATCAACGCCATGCCGTGGGCTCCGCGAAAAGGGTCGGCGAAGCCGCAGACGAAAGGCGAAGGATCGTCGTTATTACTGAATCATCTTCACGGTGCGGCCGACGCCCGGGTCGCTGCCATTGCCCGTGCCGTTGGTGCCGGCCGGCGAAATCCAGTCCGGAACCTTCGTCAGCGCGATGATGACGAAGGCAACGATGCCGACCATCCACAGAACGGTTTTGCCGATCTCAGCGCTGCTGTGTCCGATTGTTGACATGTGACGATCCTCCGAATGTTGGTGCTTTATTTTGTTTTTTTGCACTTGATGCGCGACAAAGCGTCGCATCGGCGTCAGCCTACACCAACTCTTTTCGAGACACAATGCGGCATGTGCGCGCGCGACAAAATTAGTCAGGCCGGGGAAAAGGAAGCGTGAGCGCGACGCAAAAAGGCGATCCCGGGGCCTGACGGCTCCGCGATCGCCTCGTGTTTCTCGGCTCGAGATAAGGGGCTTTAGTCCCGGCGCGTCAGATAATATTCGAGCATGGCGACAGCGGACTTGCGGTCCAGCTCGCTCGCCCGCGCCAGCGCGCGGGAATGCAGCTCGACGATCCATTGATCGGTCGGCCGATCGCCGGCCGCCTCGCGCGCCAGAGTGAGATACATCAGCCCGCGGGCGCGCTGCGGCGGACCGCCGGCCTCGCCGTTGAACATCAGATGGCCGAGCAGCGCCTGCGACGGCGCATGGCCCTTGCGCGCGGCGAGATCGAGCCAATTGGCGGCCTGGCGCGCATCCTTGGAGACGCCATTGCCGTCGAGATACATGCGCGCGAGATTATATTGAGCGTCGGCGTTGCCGAAATAGGTCGCGGCGTAGCGGAAGAGATCGAAAGCGCGGCCGGCGTCCGGCATGATCTTCGCGGCGGCGATCCCCTCGAGATAATAGACGCCGACGGCCACGAAGGCGCCGGCCGCCATCAGCCGCTCGCGCGGGCTCGGCTCGTCGTCGGCGAAATGATCGACGAGCTTGGCGAAATAGGAATAGGCCTTCGCGTCGTCGCGGGCGACGCCGTCGCCATCGGCATACATGCGGCCGAGCTTCCATTGCGCCAGCGACTCGCCGCCGTCGGCGGCGTAACGCAGCGCCTCCACCGATTTCTTGGTGTTGCCGGCGTGATAGCTCTCGAGCCCGGCGGCGAGAGCGGCGCGCGGGTCCTTGAACATGGTCAATGGCTGGGTGGCGGCGGCGATGGAGCGCGGCTCCGACGCGTCGAAGGCGGCGGCGCGACCTGCCGCGAGAGAGCCGACCGTCGCGCAGCCGAGCGCCAGAAGCAGCGTCCCACGACGCCCGCGCGGCCCCACCGTCGACGCAATCGCCTGGAGAAACACGATCATCGAGGATCTGACTTTCGCAACGCCGCCGACGTCTCGAAAACGCCGCGCACCAACACCGCCATCGTCACCGCCGAAATCGACGACAGGCTTTGAGAACGTAAAGACCCTTCTCCCGCGACGAGCCGGCGCGGAAGGCGTCTCCCTTGTCCTCGATGACCTTGTGACGAGCCGAGATTAGCGCAGCGTTTATGGCTGAAAAGGGGCATGTGGCTCTTTGCCCGGCTCGCGGAAAACTATCTCGGCGACTGTTGCAACAAGGTCACAAATTTTAGCGTTTCGCCGCAGGCTCGGCGCCGACTCGACGCATCCGGCTACGCATTGCGACATAGAAACGACCCGGTCCGTCGCATCGCCTTCGGCGCGCAGCGATGGCGAGCGTGAAAAGCCGACCTCGAGCCTGCTGGCGCATGCGGCGGGAGGGGCCTATATCGTCCCGAGTGGCCCCCCTTCTGGCGGGCGCAACAAAGGTCGCCGTATGCACGTCGTCTCGCCCGAAGTTCCCGCCACGCTCGGCGCGATGCGCGGCGACATGCGCGGCTCCGTGCGCGTGCCGCGCGAGACCGCCGGCTTTCGCCGCCTCTTCATCTTCCTGGGGCCGGGCTATCTCGTCGCCACCGGCTATATGGACCCCGGCAATTGGGCGACGGCTCTCGCCGGCGGCTCCAAATTCGGCACGGCCCTGCTCTTCGTCGCCGTTCTGTCTAGCCTCATGGCGATCGTGCTGCAATCGCTGACGGCGCGGCTCGGCCTCGCCACCGGCCTCGATCTCGCCAGCGCCTGCCGTCGGCAGTTTCCGCGCTCGGCCTCGGTGGGGCTCTGGCTCTTGGCCGAGGCCGGAATATTGGCGACCGATCTCGCCGAGGTCATCGGCACGGCCATAGGCCTGCAATTGCTGTTCGGCCTGCCGCTCGCCTTCGGCGTCGTCGTCACTTTGCTCGACACTTTCCTCGTGCTCGCCTTCGAGCGCCTCGGCTTCCGCAAGATCGAGCTCTTCGTCGTCGCAATGCTCGGAATCATCGCGCTGGCCTTCGGCGGGCAGCTGCTGCTGGCGCGGCCCGATCTCCACGAGGTCGCCGCCGGCCTCGTCCCCAGCCGCGCGCTGATCGAAAATCCCGAGATGCTCTATATCGGCCTCGGCATTCTCGGCGCGACGGTGATGCCGCATAATCTCTTCCTGCACTCTTATATCGTGCAGACGCGCGACGTCGGCGCCGGCTCGGCCGATCGACGCGAGGCGATCGACTTCGCCATTTTCGACAGCTCGCTGGCTCTGCTCTTCGCGCTCGTCATCAACGGCTCTATTCTCGTGCTGGCGGCGTCGGTGTTCCACGCCTCCGGCCATACCGAGGTCGCCGAGCTCGGACAGGCCTACACGCTGATCGCCCCCCTCCTCGGCGCGCCGATCGCCGCCAAGCTCTTCGCCATCGCCCTCATCGCCTGCGGGCTCAACTCCACGGTGACGGCGACGCTCGCCGGACAGATCGTGATGGAGGGCTTCCTCGAGCTGCGCATGAAGCCCACCATTCGCCGTCTGGTGACGCGGCTCATCGCCATTGTCCCAGCCGTCGGCGTGACGCTGATCGCCGGGGAGGCGGCGACCGGCCGGCTGCTCGTGCTGAGCCAGGTGGTGCTGAGCTTCACTCTGCCCTTCGCCGTCGTGCCGCTCGTCTGGTTCACCGCCTCTCGCAAGCTGATGGGCGAGCTCGCGGCGCCGCGCCGCGCCACCATCGTCGCCGCCGTCATCGCCGTGGCCATCATCGCGCTCAACGGCAAGCTGATCTTCGACGCGGTCGCCGGCTGATTTTTACCGTCCCTTCACCATGCTGCGCCGCGAGCGGGCTTCGTCCCAACGCGCGCGGGAACGATCCTTTCGCGGTCGACGTTCCTTCCCAGCCGAGGCGGCGCTGGGGGGCCGCCTCGCCAGAAGGGAAGAGAACGGCATGTTTCGACCTATGGTTTATGCGGCGGCCCTCATCGGCGCGCTGATGCTGCCCGGCGCGGCCTCCGCCCGCGGCCACCATCGGCATCATCACCACCATCACTGGCGCCATCACCATCACCACCATCACCATTGGCGTCACCATCATCATTGGCGCTGGGGCCTCGATCAGAGCTGGCGCGAGGCGAGCTGGAAGGCGCCAGAGCAGAGCAGCTGAGCAGAGCGCGCCTCGTCGCCGAAGCCGCGCGCTCGGCGACGGGGCGGACGTCTCGGAGGCCTCGCCCGCCAATGGCGGGATTTCGCGAATAGGAGCATAAGAAGGGCTCCGGCCGCGGCCGCGCCGCGCCGATCCGCTCGAAAGACAAGGGGTCCGTTGCCTTCCTTCGCCGCCACGCCACTCATTATCGCGACCGCGCTGTTCATGGAGAATCTCGACGGAACCGTGCTGGCGACCGCCCTGCCCGCAATGGCCGCCGATCTGCGCGAAGACCCCATCGCTCTGAAGCTCGCGCTCACCTCCTATCTTCTCTCGCTCGCCGTCTTCATTCCGCTCTCCGGCTGGGTCGCCGACCGCTATGGCGCGCGGCGCGTGTTTCGCGCGGCGATCGTCGTCTTCACCTTGGGCTCTGTTCTCTGCGGCTTCTCCGCCTCGCTCGCCGGCGTGGTGGGCGCGCGCGTGGTCCAGGGGCTCGGCGGGGCGATGATGGTGCCGGTCGGCCGGCTGGTGCTGCTGCGCGTCGCGCCGCGTCACGATCTGGTGCGCGCGCTCGCCTATCTCACCATTCCGGCGCTGATCGGCCCGGTGGTGGGGCCGCCGCTCGGCGGCTTCATCGCCACTTATTTTCATTGGCGCTATATCTTCTGGATCAATGTGCCGATCGGCCTTCTCGGCGTCGCTCTCGTCACGCGCTACATTCCCGATCTGCGCGAGGAGAGCGTTCCGCCGCTCGATATGCGCGGCTTTGCGCTCTCGGGATTCGGCCTGTCGAGCCTCGTCTTCGGGCTCGGCGCGCTCGGCCAGCGCATTGTTCCGGCGCCGGCCGCGGCGGGGCTGGTCGCCGCGGGGGCGATCGCGCTCCTCCTCTATGTGCGCCATGCGCGGCGGGCGCCGCATCCGATCATCGATCTCGATCTGCTGCGCGTGCCGACCTTCCGCGCCTCCATCGTCGGAGGCTTTCTGTTTCGCATGGGCCTCGGCGCCTCGCCATTCCTGCTGCCGCTGATGCTGCAGACCGGCTTCGGCCTCACGGCCTTTCAATCGGGCTCGCTGACCTTCATCGCCGCCATCGGCGCCATGGCGATGAAGACGACGGCGCAGCCCATTCTGAACCGCTTCGGATTTCGTCGCGTGCTCGTCGTGAATGCGCTGATTTCGGCGGGCTTCTTCTGCTTCAACGCGCTGTTCTCGCCGGAAACGCCGCATTGGATCATCATGAGCCTGCTGCTCGTCGGCGGCTTTTTCCGCTCGCTGCAATTCACGGCGCTGAATGCGATCGGCTATGCGGATATAGAGCCGCAGGCGATGAGCCGGGCGACGAGCTTCGCTTCGGCCGGGCAGCAATTGGCCCTGTCGGCCGGCGTCTCGCTCGGCGCCGCGACCCTCGAGACGGCGCGCGCGCTGCAAGGGGGCGGCGCGCTGCGACTCACGGATTTCGACGCGGCTTTTCTGGTGGTGGCGGCGGTCTCGGCCTCCTCCGTCCTCATTTTCCGCAGGCTCGCGCCCACGGCGGGAGAAGGGCTGACCGGCAAGAAATCGATCGAGCAGCCGATCGAGGCCGACGGATCGGCCTAGAGTCATTCCGGTTCAGATTGAACCGGAATGACTCTAGGTCTCCTTGTTCGGTCATGTTTTCTTCACGCGAACCGGTTCCCGCTTCGCTCGAAAACACTCTAGAAACGTTTGATTTCAGCCGCCGCGAAATCCAGTGGCGAGCACATAGAGCTCGGCCGAATCGGGGCGGCTCGCGGCCGGCTTCAGATGGCGCACCTGCGCGAAGTCGCGCTTCAGCGCCGCGAGCAATTGATGCTCCGTGCCGCCCTGCAGCACTTTGGCGACGAAAAAGCCGCCCGGCGCCAGCACTTCCTTGGCGAAATCCGCGGCGAGCTCGGCGAGCGCCACGATTTTCAGATGATCCGTCTGCTTATGGCCGGTGGCGTTGGCCGCCATATCGGACATGACGCCATCGGCGCCGCCGCCGAGCATGGCCTTTATCAGCTCGGGCGCGGACTCGTCGTTGAAGTCCATCACAGTGAATTCGACGCCGGCGATGGGCTCCATCTCGAGCAGGTCGATGGCGACGACCTTGCCCTTGCTCTTGCCATCGGCGGATTTCACGCGCGTGGCGGCGATCTGCGACCAGCCGCCGGGCGCGGCGCCGAGATCGACGATGCGCTTTCCGGGCGTGAGAAGCTTGTGGCGGTCGTCGATCTCGAGCAGCTTATAGGCGGCGCGCGAGCGATAGCCGTCGCGCTTGGCCTGCGCGACAAAGGGATCATTGAGCTGACGTTCGAGCCAGAGCGTCGAGGATAGCGAGCGCCTCCTCGCCGTCTTCACGCGTTCCTTCAGCGAGCGGCCGCCTTCCCGCCCCCCTGCGCCGGATTTCGTCATGCGAGCACCGCTTCCCGGGGCGCGAAGGTTCCGTCGGCTTCCTGCTCCATCGCGATATGGCGCTGGTGGAAGGCGAGCAGGCTCGAGCGATGGCCGATGGAGATGATCGTCGTATTGGGCAGGCGCTCGCGCAGCATGGCGTAGATTTCTCCCTCGAGCTTCTCGTCGAGCGCAGAGGTCGCCTCGTCGAGGAACAGCCAATCAGGCTCGGCCAGCAAGGCCCGCGCAACGGCGACGCGCTGCTGCTCGCCGCCGGAGAGGCGCTGCGACCAGGAATCCTCCTCGTCCAGCCGATATTTGAACGGTCCGAGCCGCGCAGCGTCGAGCGCCTCCTCGACCGCGCGGCGGGAGAAGGCGTCAGGCGCGCTCGGATAGGCGATGGCCTCGGCTAGAGTGCCGATGGGGATATAGGGCTTTTGCGGCAGCAGCAGCAGCTTGGCGTCGTCCGGCGTGCGCACGCGGCCCTCGCCATAGGGCCAAATGCCGGCGATGCCGCGGAACAGAGTCGATTTTCCCGATCCCGAGGGGCCGGTCAGCAGCGTCGATTCGGCCGGCCGGAACACGAGATCGCGCGCCTCGACGATGCGCCGCCCGTCGGGCAGCGACAAAGCGAGATCATGGACCGCGATCTCGGGCGAAGCGCCGTGCTCGATCTTCGGCGCCGCGGCGCCCATCGTCGCCGCGCGCTCGATCGCCTCGTCGAAGGAGGCGAGACGGTCCAGCACCGCTTTGAAATTGGCGAGCGAGGTGTAGTAGGTGACGAAGAAGGTCAGCGCATCCTGCACCTTGTCGAAGGCGCCGGACGTCTGCGTCATCACGCCGAGATTGATCTTGCCGGCGAAATAGAAGGGCGCGGTGAGCAGATAGGGAATGATCGGCGACAATTGCCCGTAGGTCGCCGTGAAGCTGATCATCTTCTTGCGCGTCGTGACGATGCGCAGATAGTTGACGATGATCGCCGTGAAACGGCTCACCAGCGAGGATCGCTCGGCCGTCTCGCCGGAGAGCAGCGCGACCTGCTCGCTATATTCGCGCAAGCGCGCCAGCGAGAAGCGGAAGTCCGCCTCGCGATGCTGGCGCTCGAAGTACAGGCCCGACAGCGTGCGGCCGAGAAGATGCGTCACCACCGTGCCGACCGCCGCATAGAGCAGCGCCACCCAGAACAGGAAGCCGGGAATGAAAATATCGGTGCCCGGGAAGGCGTAATTGCCGGAGAGCCCCCAAAGGACGATGGAGAAGGAGACGAGCGAGCTCAGCGTCTGGATCAGCAGGATCGTATAGGAGTAGATGCCATAGCCGTCGGTGCCGCCGTCGATGAAGCGGTTCACGTCCTCGGCGATGCGCTGGTCCGGATTGTCGGTCTGACTGCCGGCGAGCGCCATTCGATAATGCGTGTGATCGCCGAGCCAGCGGGAGACGTAATGCTCGGTGAGCCAGCGCCGCCAGCGAATGATCATCAGCGATTGCACGACAAATTCGATCACCGCGCTGATGATGTAGGTGAAGGCCCAGGGCGTGAAGACATAGAGCAGCAGGCTCCAGAACGCGTCGGCGTTCTTCTCCTGGATCGCGTTGAAGAAGTCGCGATTGAAAAAGGACAGGCGCACATTGACGCCGACCTGCGCCTGATTGATGAGCACCAGCAGCACGATCATCGCGACGGCGATGCTGCGCTCCCGCGCGCCGAATCGAAAGAGCCCGAGGACATTCCCCTCGCCGCGGTCGCTGCTGTCGAAATAGAGATCGGCGATGCGCGTCATCTCGCGCACGACGGGAATATGCGAGACGGCGAAGACCGAGATCGAGAAGACGGCGACGGTGAGCGGCAGGCTCTCGGGCAGCGCATAATCGGCGAGCGCGGCGGGCCACAGGCTCTCCTCCGCGAGCAGCCGCGCGACGCCGAAGACGATCGTCTCGACCGAGAAGATGGAGACGAATATCTTCAGAAAGCTCGAGATGGCGGCGCTGCGCCAGGTGGTGAAGGCGCAGAGCCCGGCCGTGGCGGCGAGGAGGAAGAGATTGGCGTCGCCGAGGTGAGCGCCCGCTGCGAGCGTTAGCGCCGCGAAGACGGCGACGGCCGCTCCGAGTCCCTGCATGTCCTGTCCTCTCATTGGTCGCGCCGCATTCGCGCGGGCGTCGCATTCGGGCGCAGTAATCTCGAGATTGCGCCACTGGCGTGGCGCTGGGCTCGGCGCGCCGCTTTCTCCCTGCGATAGCGCGCTTTCAGGCGAAAGGGCAAATCGTCGCGCCGCGCCGCGCGCCTGCGCCGCGAAAGGATTTTGCTGGAGCTGCGCCGATGCGAGGAGACGGCCGCCGCTCCCGCCTTACTGGCGGAGAAGATATTGCCGGCTTTCGGGCGGCGAGGAAAAAATTCGGCGTTTTCGCGTCTGGCGAGGAAGGAAAAGGGGCGCGTTCTTGACTTCCCGCGCCGTTACGGCCAGTTTCCGCGCCGCTTCGCTAGGCTTTCCAGCCGCAATCCCGTGTTGTTCGCCTCATGCGCTCCTATCTCGACTTCGAAAAGCCCGTCGCCGAATTGGAGACCAAGGTGGAGGAGCTCCGCGCGCTGGCGTCCAAGGGCGACGGCGTGTCGATCTCCGACGAGCTCGCCAAGCTCGAAGCCAAGGCGCACAAGGCGCTGGCCGATCTCTACGCCAGCCTCACGCCGACGCAGAAAATCCAGGTCGCACGCCATGCGCAGCGGCCGCATTTCTCCGACTATGTGCGGCTTTTGTTCAATGAATTCACCCCGCTGGCCGGCGACCGCCTGTTCGGCGAGGACTCCGCCATCGTCGGCGGCTTCGCCCGTTTTCGCGGCGAGCCGGTCTGCCTGATCGGCCAGGAGAAGGGCTCCGATACGGAGAGCCGGCTCGAGCATAATTTCGGCATGGCGCGGCCGGAGGGCTATCGCAAGGCGGCCCGGCTCATGGAGCTGGCCGACCGATTCGGCCTGCCGGTCATCTCGCTCGTGGACACTTTCGGCGCTTTTCCCGGCATTGACGCGGAGCAGCGCGGACAGGCGGAGGCGATCGCCCGCTCCATCGACGTCTCGCTGTCGCTGGGCGTGCCCAATGTCGCCGTGGTGGTGGGGGAAGGCGGCTCCGGCGGCGCCATCGCCATCGCCAGCTGCAACAAGGTGCTGATGCTGGAGCATTCCGTCTATACGGTCGCCTCGCCGGAGGCTTCCGCCTCCATTTTGTGGCGCGACTCGTCCAAGGCGCAGGACGCCGCCACCAGCATGAAGATCACCGCCCAGGACCTGCTGAAGTTCGGCATTATCGACGTCATCGTCGCCGAGCCGCCGGGCGGCGCCCATCGCGATCCCGAGACAGCCGTCGCCGCCGTCGGCGAGGGCATAGACGATGCGCTGGCCGGCCTCGCCAATCTCTCCCGCGCGCAAATCGTCGACGCCCGCGCCGAGCGCTTTCTCTCGGTCGGCCGCAAGGTCTGAGCAGACGAGATTCGGCGCCTTTCAGCATTCGGCGGCCTCGATGCGCTGACCCGCTCTGGTCTCCCGGCGTCAACCAATCGTTAACCTCATAGACGATCGCCGCCCTCTTGCCGGCGGCGACAGCCACGCTCTGGCCTTATTCTTCCTCTTGCGTTAGAAGGACGTTGGTAATTCGACGTCTATTGTCATGCTAGCGTGACTGCGCGTGATTCGCGCCCTCGCGCGCGGATCACGAGAAGCGGGGCGAGAATGAATCTCTTCCGAAACGTCGGGCGGCTCGCCCCCTGGGGTCTCGTCGGCGCGACGCTCGCGCTCTCCGCCTGCAATGATCTCGGCTCCGGCTCGCAGCGCGCGCTGTCGCCCATTCCGCCCGAGACTTTGGCGCTGATGGAGCAGGCCGGCGTCACCAAGGAATCGCCGACGCTCATCCGCTCCTATAAGAAAGAGGCCGAGTTCCAAATCTGGAAGCAGCGGCCCGACGGGCGCTACGCCTATCTCAAGACCTTCCCCATGTGCCGCTGGTCCGGCCAGCTCGGGCCGAAGGTTCGCGAGGGCGACCGCCAGGCGCCGGAGGGGTTCTATTCCATCACCCCCGGGCAGATGAATCCGAACTCCGCCTATTATCTCTCCTTCAACGTCGGCTATCCCAACGCCTATGACCGCGCCTACGGCCATAGCGGCGGCTCCATCATGGTGCATGGCGCCTGCTCTTCGGCCGGCTGCTTCTCCATGACCGATCGGCAGATCGCCGAGATCTATGCGATCCTGCGCACCTCCTTCAACAATGGCCAGCGCTCGATCCAGATGCAGTCCTATCCGTTCAAGATGACGGCGGAGAATCTGGCCAAGCACAGGCTCGATCCCAATATCGGCTTTTGGAAGCAGCTGAAGGAAGGCTCCGACCATTTCGAGATCGCAGGCAAGGAGCCGAGCGTCGGCGTCTGCAATCGACGCTATGTCTTCGACGCGACCTCGGCCAATGGCCAGCCGCTCGACGCCGGCGCCGCCTGCCCGCCGCTGCGCCGCAATGCAGAGATAGAGACGCAGGTCGCGCAGAAAGCCGCCGCGGACGACGCCAAAGTGGCCGAGCTGGCGGCGGCTGGCGTCAGGCCGGTGCGCGTCGTCTATCAGGACGGCGGCCAGCACCCCGATTTCTACGCCCGGGTCGCCGAGGTGAGCCGGCCCGAGACGCTGGTCGCGCCGCTCGAGATCGCCCTCGAGGAGAAGAGCAGCGGCGGCAAGTCGCGTTCTCCCGTGCTGGCCATGAGCGCGACGAGGCTCGCCGCCAAGGCCAAGAAAGAGACGGAGATCAAGGTCGCGGCCGCGGCTGCGGAGCAGGCCCCTGTGGCGAAGGCCGCGGAAGCCCCCGCCCCGGCCGAGCCGGCCAAGCTCGGAGCCTTCGCCGGGGCGACGGATTCGATCGGCGGATTGCTCGGCTTCCGCAAGGAGCCCGCCCCGAGCGAGCCCGCCGTCGCCAAAGCCGAGCCCATCAAATCGGAGGCCGCCAAGCTCGAAAGCGCCAAGGCCGGCGAGAGCCCCAAGAGCGAAAAGTCGGAGGTCGCCAAATCCGCGGCCAAGCCGGCGACCGCCAAGGCCACGGCCCCGAAGCCTGCCGTGACGAAGACCGCAGCAGGCCAGGCCGCCGCCTCGCAGGCCCCCGCGTCAGCGCCGTCGCATCGCGCCGATCCGGCCAAAAAGCCGCAAGCCTCGCTCGGAGCCGAACGCCACGCCAAGGTCGCTTCGGCCACTGCCGGCGTTCCGGCGCTGCCGCCGGTCTCTGCTCGCCCCTGATTTACGAGCAACTCACAAGTTTTTTGCTCAAACGATCCGCCCGAGGGCGGATCGTCGCAATTTTGCCTGCATTGATCGGAAAAAGGCGCCCCGAGCGTTGCTGTATCGCTGCGGCCCCGCGCCGGAACTTCCGCCGAAAACTCTGTCGTGATGCGACATTGTGGCGGGCTTCCAAAAAGGCGCTTGACACTTGTGCGCCGCAGCAATACAACAGTGCGACGCAGCGAGAACTTCTCTCGCTCCGTAGCCCTCCTTGGGCGTTTCCTCCCTTGACTTGGGCCGCTGGCGTTACCGGCGGCCCTTTTTTTTCGTCATTGCGTGGAAGAAGCTTCCCGTCACCTGCCCCGCCCGCAGCCCCGCCGGCCTCTGCTCCTGCGAATAGGCGTCTGTAACCATCGCAAAGGGCTGGCCCTTCTCGCTCACGATCGTCGCGTAGTGGAATTCGTGTCCGGCGAGCTCGTCGCCCGCCACGCCCAGCGCGCAATCGCCGAGGAGTCTTGCGCGCCTATAGCCCAAATGAAGTTTGCGCTGCGCAAAACTCGTCGCCAGATCGAGCAGGCCGGCCATCTCATGAGCCTCGCCGGCGGCGTCGGTCAGCGTCCGCCCGAGCGTCATATAGCCGCCGCACTCCCCATGGACCGCACGCGTCGCAGCGAAACGGCGAAGCCCGCCGAGAAAATTCCGCGCCGCCGCGAGCCGGCCCGCATGAAGCTCTGGATAGCCGCCCGGCAGCCAGCAGGCGTCGCAATCCTCCGGCGGGGCCTGATCGGCGAGCGGCGAGAAGAAAGCGATCTGCGCGCCCGCCTCGCGCCAGGCGCGGGCGAGATGCGGATAGAAGAAAGAGAAAGCCTCGTCCTGCGCGACAGCGACACGTCCTCCCGGCGGGTGCGGAACCTCGAGAGGACCGGGCGCGAGATCGGCGAGACCGCCACCCGCGGCCGCGAGCAAGGCGTCGAGATCGACATGGGCCTCTATGCGCTCGGCAAGCCGATCGAGCAGAGCTTCGAGCCCTCTCGTCTCGCCGGCCTGCACCAGACCCAAATGACGCTCGGGCAGAGCGACGCCGGAATCGCGCGGCAGCGCGCCGAACACTTTTATGCCGACCGCCTCGATCGCCTCCTGCGCGAGCTTGCGATGGCGCTCCGAGCCGGTGCGATTGAGCAGCACGCCGGCGAGCCTCACCCGCGCGTCATGCAGCGCGACGCCACGCGCAATGGCCGCCGCGCTCTGCGCCTGTCCCGAGACATCCATCACCAGCAGCACGGGCCAGCCGAGATGGGCGGCGATGTCCGCCGAGGCGCCCGTCTGCGCCGGCGCGCCGGGCGCGCCGTCGAAAAGCCCCATCGCCCCTTCCGCGACGATGAGATCGGCGTCCTCGCCGGCGCGCAGCGCCAGCTGCGCGAGCATCTCGGCCTCCATCGTCCAGGAATCGAGATTGAAGCTCGCGCGTCCGGTGGCAACGGCGTGAAAGGCGGGGTCGATATAATCCGGCCCGCATTTGACGCCCGAGACCCGCAGGCCGCGCCGCGCCAGCGCTCGCATCAGCCCCAGCGTCACAGTGGTCTTGCCCGCGCCGGAGCGAACGGCGGCGATCAGAATTCCGGGCGCGGTCAGCGTCCGGCTCCCGTAGGCCGGAAGCGGCGGTCATAGCCCGCGTCATAGAGCGCGCTCTCGCGGAAATCCTCCGCCGCCAGCGCCTCGCCGACGAGTATGAGCGCGGTGCGCTCCATTGGCGCGGCGCCGGCCAGCGCTTCAATGGTCGCGAGCGTGCCCCGCACGATGCGCTCATCGGGCCAGGAGGCGCGATAGACCAGCGCTATGGGACAGTCCGCGCCGTAAAAGGGCGTGAGCTCGGCGACGACGCGCTCCAGCGAATGGATGGAGAGATGAATGGCCATTGTCGCGCGCGCGGCGGCGAAGGCGGCCAAAGTCTCCGTCTCCGGCATGGCCGAGGCGCGGCCCGAGGTGCGCGTCAGCACCACCGATTGCGCCACTTCCGGCAAGGTCAGCTCGCGCCTCAGCGCGGCGCTGGCGGCGGCGAAGGCCGGCACGCCCGGCGTGATCGTGTAAGCGATCCCGAGCGCGTCGAGCCGCCGCGTCTGCTCGCCCACGGCGCTCCAAATGGAGAGATCGCCCGAATGCAGCCGCGCGACATCTTGCCCGACCGCCGTCGCCTTCTGCATCTCCGCGATAATCGCGTCGAGCGACAGCGGCGCCGTGTCGACGATGCGCGCGTCCGGCGGGCAATGGGCGAGGATTTCCGGCGCGACCAGCGAGCCGGCATAGAGGCAGACCGGGCAGCGCGCGAGAAGGTCGCGGCCGCGCAGAGTCAGCAGATCGGCTGCGCCCGGACCGGCGCCGATGAAATATATGGTCATGGCGCTTCCTCTAGCGCATTTCGCGCGATCGCGCAGGTGAGGCCGGCGCTGGCGAGGCGCGGCCCGAGCAGACGGCTCCCCGCCCCTGCCCCGACCAGCGCTGCCGCCTCCGCCACGCTGCCGACGCCGGTGAGCGCCTCCACGCGCGGCGAGCGGGTGAGAAGCTCGCCCTTGCGCGCGAGCAGCGTATCGAGCGGAAGAAAGACCAGCGGCAGATTCAGCAGTCGCGCCGCGTCATGAAGTCCTTTCTCGCCGCGCTTCGACTCGATGGTGAAAAGCGCAATCTCGCCGCCCCACTCCTTCTCCCACTCGTGGGAGAAGGTGGCCTCGCGAAGCGAGGTCGGATGAGGGTCCGCGCCGAGACGCCGGCGCGACGGCGAGCCCTCATCCGACCCTCGCTCACGCGAGGCCCACCTTCTCCCGCGAGCGGGAGAAGGATCGCGCACATAGGATTCGCAAACTTTTTGGATCAACGCGACCGCCTCTTGCGCATCCACGCCGCTGCGCGCGCCTATGCCGATCGCGTAGCGCGCGCTCAACTCTTCACCGCGCGCCATTGCAGCGCCGGTAGCGCCGGCTCCAGCGCGTGATAAGAGCCGATCGGGCGCGTTTTTGCGATAGCAATGCTCACCAGCTCGCCGCCCATGCGCGCAAAAGCGTCGATCAGCAGCGCCTGCGTCTCTATCGTCACCGCATTGGCGACGATGCATCCGCGCAAGGGCAGCGCATTCCACGCCGCCTCTATGATCTCCGCTTCCCCGCCTCCGCCGATGAAGATCGCATCCGGCGTCGACAATCCCGCGAGCGCTTGCGGCGCCGCTCCTTCCACGATCACGAGATCGGGAACGCCGAGCGCAGCCGCATTACGCGCGATGCGCGCCGCGCGCGTCGCATTCTGCTCGATCGCAATGGCGCGATTGGCGGGATCGGCGAGCATCCATTCGATGGCGATGGAGCCGGAGCCCGCGCCTATGTCCCACAAGCATTCGCCCCGCCGCGGCGCGAGCGCGGCGAGCGTCACAGCGCGAATGTCGCGTTTGGTGATCTGCCCGTCATGCTCGAACCAATCATCCGGCAGGCCCGGCGTCAGCGGCAGAATGCGCGCGCCATGTCCTGCGATCACTTCGACGCCGATCGTGTTGAGCGGCGCAATGTCGGTGAGCGAAAACGCCTCCGCGCGCGCGCTGCGAATGCGCTCCTCGGCGCCGCCCATATGCTCGAGCACATGGATGCGCGACTCGCCCATGCCGAGCGCGGTCAGATGCGCCGCGAGGCGCGCGGGCGTCGTCTCGTCCCATGACAGAATGAGCAATCGGCGCGAAGGCTGCAGATGCGGCGTCACGCGCTCGAAGGCGCGGCCATGCAGCGACAGCGTTGCGCAATCCTGCTGGCTCCACTTCAGCCGAGCGGCGGCGAGAGAAAAGGAGGACGGCGCGGGAAGGCAGAAAATCTCCTCCACCGCCACATTGCGCGCGATCATATCGCCGACGCCGAAGAAGAAAGGATCGCCGCTCGCCAACACCACTGTCGGCGCGCCGCGATGCGAAAGGATTGTCGCCATTGCCGCGGAGAGCGGCGAGGGCCAGCGCAGAATCTCCGCTTTCTGCGGGCCAATCAGCTCGAGATGACGCGCGCCGCCGATGATGAGTGAGGCGTCGGCGATGAGCGCGCGCGCGGCCGGCGTCAGCGCCTCGACGCCATCCTCGCCTATGCCGATGAGCGAAAGCCAGCGCCCCGCGCTCATATCGCCTTCCGCGACGTGTAGACGAAGGGCAGCGCATTCTCGCGCGAGACGAGCTTGGTGCCGCTCGCGCCGATGAGCACCAAAGTCGACATGTCGACGACGCTCGGATCGGCGTCGCCCAGCGTGGCGATGATGATATTCTCCTCCGCGCGGCCGACCGATTTCGCGAAGACCACGATGCGATCTTCCGGCAAAACGCGGCGCAGCAGCGCGAATGTATCGTGAATGCGCTGCGGCCGCACGCGCGAGGCGGGATTGTAAAAAGCCATGACGAAATCGGCGCGCGCCGCCAGCTCGAGACGATTTGCGATCGTCTCCCAGGGCTTGAGATTGTCGGAGAGCGAGATCACGCAGAAATCATGGCCGAGCGGCGCGCCGAGCCGCGCCGCCGCCGCCTGCATGGCGGAAATTCCCGGCAGAATTTCTATGTCCAATTCGCGCCACGCCGGCTCGCCATTGTCGATCGCCTCCAGCACCGCCGCCGCCATTGCGAAAATGCCGGGATCGCCGCCCGACACGACAGCCACGTCGCTTCCGCTCGCGGCGAGGCGCAGCGCGTCTTCCGCGCGCGCGATCTCGACGCGATTGTCGCTCGAAAGGCGCGTCTGGCCGGGCGTGACGGGAACGCGCGCGACATAGGGCGCATAGCCGATGACATATTGCGCGGCGCTCAACGCCTGCTGCGCTTCCGCGGTGAGAAAACGCGCATCGCCCGGACCGAGGCCGATGACGAAGAGCTTTCCCGTCACGGCCGACGTCCGGCGCCGGGCACGAGGACGAGCGCGAAATATGGCGCGTCATCGTCGCGCTTCTCGGCCAAGCGCATGATCTTCTCCTCCGCCATCGTGCCGCGCTCGACATAGATGGCGCGATCGATGAGCTTCGCATCCTCGAGCGCGAGGCGCAGCTTGCCGAGATTGCCGCCGAGCTTCATCACCACAGCGGCGTCGGTCGCGACGAGTCGCTGCACCAGACCCTCGCGTGGCAGAGTCGCGGGAATGACGGTCAGCACATCGTCGCCCCATGTCATCGGCTGACGCGCCGAAGCGAAGCAGCCCGACATGCCGGAGACGCCCGCGCAGACCTCCACGCGAAAGCGCGACGACAAGCGCGTCTGCAAATGCATGAAGGAGCCGTAGAGCATCGGATCGCCCTCGCAGAGCAGCGCGACATCGCGGCCGAGCGAAAGATGCAATGCGAGGCGCTCCGCGCTCTCCTCATAGAAGGCGGCGAGCGCCGCCACATAGTCGGGGTGATCGAAAGGAATCTCTGTCGTCAGCGGATAGGCGAGCGCGATTTCCTCGCAATCCTTCGCGATGAAGCGCGCGGCGATGGCGCGCGCATGGCTCGGCTTTCCGCGCTTGGAAAAATAGGCGACGATTTTCGCTTCGCTCACCAGACGCGCGGCTTTCAGCGTCATCAGCTCGGGATCGCCGGGGCCGAGGCCGACCCCGAGCAGCGCGCCCAGCGTAATGCGCGCGCCCTCGTCGGCGCGCAGATTCGGATCGACGATATTCATTCTTTGTCGCTCGCCAGCGCATTGATCGCCGCGGCGGCCATGGCGCTGCCGCCCTTGCGTCCGCGCACGATCGCCGTCGGAACGCGCCCGTCGGCGAGCGCGGCCTCTTTGGATTCCGCCGCGCCGACGAAACCGACCGGCATTGCGATGATCGCAGCGGGCGGGGCTACGCCTTCGTCGAGCATCTCCAGCAGTCGGAACAGCGAGGTCGGCGCATTGCCGATGGCGACGACGGCGCCAGAGAGATTCCCCCGCCACAGCTCCATCGCCGCTGCGCTGCGCGTCGTCTTCATTTCTTCGGCGAGCGCGCGCGTGCGCGGATCGGCGAGGGTGCAGATCACCTCATTATTCGCGGGAAGGCGCGCGCGGGTGACGCCGTGAGCGACCATATTGGCGTCGCAGAAAATGGGCGCGCCATTGCGCAGCGCGGCGCTCGCCGCCTCCGCGAAGTCGGGCGAAAAGACGATATCGTCGGCGATCTCCACCATTCCGCAAGCATGGATTATGCGCACGGCGACGCGCTCCTCCTCGCGCGAGAAACGCTCGAGCCGCGCCTCTGCGCGAATAATGGCGAAGGAGCGGTCGTAGATCGCGGCGCCGTCGCGTATGTAGGTCAATGCGCCGGACATTATGGCTCCCTGCTTGTGGCGCGCATGATGCGCGCGCTCATTGCGTCTTCTATCTCGTTCACGCCGAGGCCATGCAATGTCGGCGCATCGCTCGCGCGTCCATTGTCGATGAGATCGAATCCTCGCGGCGTCGCCACCAGCGCGACCTTTGCCGCAGCGGGAGAGGCGCAGCCCTTGGCGCAGCCCGATATGTGCAGCGTCGCGCCCTCGGACGCAAGCCGCGCCGCGAGAGGGGCGAGAATTTCGGCGAGATCGCGCGTCGGCGCATGCGCCTGTGGGCATTCCGGCGCGCCGGGACAGGCGATGACGGCGAGGCGCGGATCATCCGCCGCAATGACGAAGCCGCGGCAAGCCGCGACCTCGATGATATATTGCGCCGCCTCGAGATCGGCGCAGGGCAGCAGCAGCGCGCGCCAGGGCGTGAGGCGCAATTCGTTCAGGCCATGGACTTCGGCCAGCGCCGCGAGCGCATCGAGATCATCCGCGCGCCATCGTCCCGAGGACGCGCCTATGCCGGCAAAAGCCCCCTCTCCTCTTTCGCCGCCGTCACGAGACAGCCGCGCTCCGAAAATCTCTGCGGCGGAGGCGGCGCGACAGAGCGATTTATACGGCGTCGGCGTGAGAGCCGCCGCCTCGGCCAGCGCCTCGAGGCCGAAGGTGGCGACGACATTGCGCATGCGACGCAATTCGAATTCGCGGCCTGCGCGCAAGGCGAGAAAGGCGCGCGCCAGCGTCAGCGCCACATCGCTCGCCGTTTCCGGCGTCGCGAGAAAAGCATGCGCGCGCGCGCCATCGGCGATGATGGCGACATTGTCGCCATGCGCCTCGAGGCGAATGTCCATCGCCGAGCCGGAAAGGCCGAGCGCGCCGCCGTCATCGACGAGAAAGCCGAATTTTCCAGGAAGCGCCAGCAGAGAAGCGTCCTTCACGAGCGATTGTGCGAGACCTGCGACGAGGGCGCTCGCCTGCGCATCGGCGAAAGGCGAGACGAGGAAGTTGAGCAGGCTCTCTGTCGCCGCGTCGTCCGCGAGCAGGCCGAGCGCGGCGAGGCGCCGTTGCGCCTGCTCGAGCTTCTCTTCGCTCACGCCGCGCAATTGCAGTTGCGCGCGCTGCGAGAGATCGATGAGGCCATTGCCGCAATCCCGCGCGATCGATGCGATCTCGCGCGCCTGCTGCGCCGAAAGACGCGGATGCGTCGTTTTCGCGCGCAAGAGAAGGCCGTCACCGCTCTGCATCGGCCGCAGCGCGCCGGGGCACCAGCCTTGGATTTTGGGCGCGGCGGTCATAGCGAAAGCCCTTCGAGCGCCGCGGCGACGCTGTTGCGCCGCGTGCGCCAGAAGCCGCGCGCGATGGCGCGCTGGAACATGTCGCGAATGGCCGCCGCCGCGCGCGGATTGGCGGCGAGCAGAAAATCGCGAACATTCGGCGCGCCGAGCGTCGAATCGAAGACGAGATCCCATTGCGCGTCACGCACATGCGGCGTCGTCGCGGCGAAAGCGAAGAGATTGTCGAGCGTCTCGGCGATTTCCGCCGCGCCGCGATGGCCATGGCGCATCTGCCCCTCGAGCCAGCGTGAATTGGCCGCGCGACCGCGAATGACGCGCGCGATCTCTTGCTCGAGCGAGCGCAGCTTCAATGCTGCGGGGCGCGTCGCGTCGATATGCGTGATCTGCGCGGAGCCGCCGAGCGCGGCGTTGGCGGCGGAAAATCCGCCTTCGAATTCCGCGAAGGCGGCGCCGGTGAGCACATCCGTCTCCGCCATATCCTGCACATGCAGCAGAGCATCGGCGACGCCGACGCGCTCGCCGAAAGCCTCGCGCGCCGGCGCGCTCTCGCCATTGCGCGAGACGGCATGGCCGCCGGCCGCGAGAAAGGCCTGGCCCAATGCATCGCGCGTGTCGCCGCGCGCGATGGCCTCGGAAAGGCCGAGGCCATAGCTTCCCTGCGCGGCGCCGAAGACGCGCTCAAGCGCGCGGCCGTCACGGCGCGCGGCGGCGAGCGGATTGGACTCGTCGTCCTCATCGAGCGCGGCGACGGCCGCGACAGCGTCGTGGAAGAGCGCGATGAGGCCGGGGAACATGTCGCGAAAGAGCCCCGATATATGCAGCGTGACGTCCACGCGCGGAAAATCGCGGCTCGCGAGCGGCAATATCTCGAAGCCACAGACGCGCGCGCTGGCGTTGTCCCAGAGCGGCGCGACGCCCATCAGCGCTAGCGCTTGCGCGAAATCCTCGCCGCCGGTGCGGATGGTCGCGCTGCCCCAGAGATCGAGCACGATATTGCGCGGCCATTCGCCATGCTCTTGCGCATGACGCATCATCACCTCGCGCGCCGCGCGGACGCCGATATCATGGGCGGTGCGCGTCGGAACATGGCGCGGATCGATGCAGAAGAGATTGCGGCCTGTCGGCACAACGTCGGCGCGTCCGCGCGAGGGGGCGCCGGCCGGGCCGGGCTCGACGAAACGGCCTGCGAGCGCGCGCAGCAAACCGCTCGATTCGGCCGCGCCGCATGGCCCATTGCCGAATATGTGCAGCCCATCGCCGATGCGCATTTCCTTCACATCGCAGAGCCAGGCATCCAGCCGCGCCAGCGCCTCCGCGCGATCCGTGTCGCGCGTGACCTCGCATTCCTGCGCGAGGCCGCTGCGTTCGGCGACATCGAGAATCGTTTCCGCCACCAGCTTGGCGCGGCGCGGGTCGAGTGTCGCGGCGCTCGCATATTCGTCGAGCAGGCTCTCTATCTCCTCCGCCTCGGCGGCGAGTCCCGCTTCGACGAGCGGCGGTGTCATATGGCCGATCGTCACCGCGCCGGCGCGGCGCTTGGCTTGCGCGGCCTCGCCCGGATCATTGACGATGAACGGATAGACGAGCGGCGTGGCGCCGAGCAAAACCTGCGGCGCGCAAGACGGGCCGAGCATCGCCGATTTTCCGGGCAACCATTCCAGCGTGCCATGCGTGCCGAGATGAATCATCGCATCTATGTTTCGACTGTGGCGCAGCCACAGATAGAAAGCGATATAGGCGTGGCGCGGCGCGAGCTCGGCGTCGTGATAGGTCTCGCGACGTTCCACTCTGCTTCCGCGATCCGGCTGCAATGCGATGACGAGCTTGCCGGTCTCTATGCAGGAAAAGCGAAAGGCGCCGTTCGCGAGCGCCGGATCTTCTTCCGGCGCGCCCCAGGCGGCGAGGACTTGCCGCGTGAAGTCGTCCGCCAGCGTGGCGAAGAGGCGCTGATATTCGGCGAGCGGCAGCTCGGCGTAATGCGCGGCTTCCTCCAGCGCGCGCATGACGAGATCGCCGTCACGATAAAGTGACCCGATTTCGTAATCCGCGTCGCGCAGCAGATCGCATATTGCGATCACGCTTCGCGGCGTGTCGAGGCCTATGGCGTAGCCGCCGCGTCCGCGTCGCGCCGGATAATCGGAGAGCACCAGCGCGAGGCGCTTCTCGCTATGTCCGAGCCGGCGCAGGCGCGCCCAATTCTGCGCGAGCGCCGCGACATGATCTATCTGCGAAGGCTCGGGCGAATGGCGAATCTCGTCGAACTCGCTGGCGGCGCGTGCGCGCGTCTGCGCCTTGAAGGAGACTGCGCCGGCGAAGATGCGGCCGTCCACCTCGGGCAGCACGACATTCATCGCGAGATCGGCGCCATTGGCGCCGCGCTTGGAGTTCTCCCAGGCTTCGCGCGTCGAAGTGGCGAGCGCGATTTGGAGAACAGGCGCGTCGGCGCGATCGAGCACCGAGCCGCCCTCCGTGCGCGCGGAGAAGGCGGTGGCGTTGAGAATCACATCGGGACAGAATTCTGCGATCGTCTGCGCGAGCAGCGTCTCGCAAGCGGCGTCCTTGAGGCTGGCGACGAAATAGGCTTCGACAGCGAAGCCGCGCTTATGCAGCGCATCGGCGAGCGCGACGATCGGCGCGAAATCGCCGGCGAGCCAGGCAGAGCGATAGAAGGTGACGAGCGCGCGCGGAGCCGATGCCGCCTGTGCGCCGCTCGATTGGCCGGAGGCTCCCTCATCCTCAGCATGAGGGGGAGGGTTAGCGCCAAGGGCGGTGCGGCAGGCTTGCTCGCAGCGGCCGGCGAGCGGCGCGGGCGCGCTCTCAAGCCAATGCGTGGGCGTTCCTGCGAGAGTCGCGGCGTAGCCGAGGAAGGAACGCAGATTATCCGGGCCGCCGTCGCGGAAGAAAGACCAGATGCGCGCGAGCGCGTCGGAAGAAAGCGTGGAGGCGCGCTCCAGCCGTTCATCACTGTGCATGTCGCCCGGAACGATGGCCAACGCGAAGCCGCGCATGCGCGCTGCGGTCGCGAGCTCATCGACGCCATAGGCCCAATAATCCTTGCCGCCGAGCAGGCGCACGACGACGAGCCGCGCATAGCGCGCGACCTTGTCGATATAGAGATCGACCGAATAGGGGTGCTTCAGCCTGGCGAGCGAGGCGCAACGCAGCGATGGGAGCGCGGCGTTCTGCTCTTGCAGCTCGGCGAGGAGGGAAAGCTCGGCGTCGGAGAAGGAGAGGAAGACGATCTCCGCAGGAGTCTGCCCGAGGTCGACCGCCGCCTCATTGTCGTCGAGGCCATGGAGATCGCGCGCGAGCAGATGCATGGCGCGTCCTCAGCTCGTCAGCATGGCCGTCACGCCCGCGCGATCGAGACCCTTCTCGCCGATGACGACGAGGCGGCTGGCGCGATTCTCATCGGCGCGCCAGGGGCGGTCGAACTGATGACGAAAGCGCGCGCCGACGCCCTGCACCAATAGGCGCATCGGCTTGCCGGCGATCTCGACGAAGCCTTTCATGCGAAGAACGTCATGCGCCTCGGCGACGCGGGCTAGGCGCTCGATCAGCTCGGCCGGGTCGCGCGCGGCGGCGATCTCGACGATGAAGCTCTCGAAATCGTCGTGATCGTGGCCCTCTTCCGTATCATGGTGAGAGGGGCGATTGGCGAGATCGTCCTCCGCCGCGGCGCCGAGGCCGAGCAGAATGGCGGGGTCGAGCCTGCCCTCGCAGGCGCGCAGCAGCTTTACCGCGCGGGGCGCAGTGGCGCGAATCTGCTCCGTGACTTGCGCTTCCTCTTCCGCGCTCAGCAAATCGGTTTTGTTGAGCACGATCAGATCCGCGCAGAGCAGCTGATCCTCGAACACTTCCTCGAGCGGATTGTCGTGGTCGATCGCGAGGGTCTCGGCGCGCTCTTTCGCGATGGCGTCGAGATCGTCGGCGAAGCGGCCCGCCGCCACCGCCGGGCCATCCACCACGGCGATGACGCCATCGACGGTGAGATGCGGGCGGATCGTCGGCCATTCGAAGGCTTTGACCAGAGGCTTGGGCAGAGCGAGGCCGGAGGTCTCGATGATAATGTGCTCCGGCCGGTTCGGATGCGCGAGCAGCGCCTCGATCGCCGGCGCGAAATCATCGGCCACGGTGCAGCAGAGGCACCCATTGGCCAGCTCGACGATATTCTCCTCAGGACAATTCTCCACGCCGCAGGCGCGAAGAATATCGCCGTCCACGCCGACATCGCCGAACTCGTTGATGACGAGGGCGAGGCGGCGGCCGCGCGCCGTCTCGAGGATATGGCGAATCAGCGTCGTCTTGCCGGCGCCGAGAAATCCGGTGACGATGGTCGCGGGGATTTTGGCGAATGTGCTCACGCCGCAGCCTCTGCGCTGGTCTTTGTCGGGAGATGCCGCCAGACGAAGCCGACGGCCGCGCCGACCAGAATCCAGGTGATCGCGTGAATGGCGAGAGAAGCGGCGGCGAAACGCGCGGCCAGCTCGGCCGGCGCGGTGCTCTCTGGCGCCGGCGGCTGCGGCGCGCCGATGAGATGCGGCGCGATAATGAGCACGACGCCCAGTGCTTTGACGAGCGGGCGCTCGACGCGCAGCACGGCGAAGAGCCCGGCGCCGGTTGCAGCCGCCGTGCCGATCCACCAGAATTGGCGCGCGGCGAGATCGCCGGCGGCGCTGCCCGGCAGCTCCGGCGCGAGGCCGAGGCTGGTCGCAAGGCCGGTGGAGGCGAAGGCGCAGGCCCCCCAGAGCGCGGCGCGCTTGGGCTCGATCGTCTCGCCAGAGAGCAGCATCAAGGCGAGCAGCACGAAGGCGTAGCCCACCGAGGTGACGCCGGTGGCGACGCTGGTCGCAGCCGTGCGCTGGAGACCGGGGGCGGGCTCCCAAACTGGCTCGGCGGCGTGCTCGTGCTGATGCGCCTCGACTCCCGCGTGAGCCTGCTCGGCCGCGGTCTCATAGACCTCGGCGGCGAGGATCAGCGGAGTCGTGGTGACATTCTGCAGGGCCGCGACCGCGAGCCCCGCGAGAAGGCCGGCCAAAAGGCCGACCGCGAGGAGTCGCTGGATCACCGCTGCGTCAGTGGCAGGGGAAGCCGAGCGAATGACGCGAATCATGCGCGGCGTTATGCGCGACGCTCGCGTAGGAGAAGCCGGCGAGATAGACGAGGCCGGCGCCGAGCGTGAAGACGACCAGCGCGGCGCGCAGGATCTCGAGGCGGCTGGCGGAGACGATCGCGTCGGCGGAAAGGGTCTTCGTGGTCATTCTCGGCTCCTCGCCGCCCCACCGGCGGCATTCGTGGTTTCGCTGGACGGCAGGTCTCCTGGCTCGCGGGTCGCTGCGCTCGCCGCCTTCCCGGGCTTTCACCCAGTGGCCTCACGGGCTCGCGCTCGCCGCTCACAGTTGCGGGGGCAGCCGCGGATCAGGGGCGAGCCCCATACCGCATTCCCTCTTCGCCTCCTTGCGGAGGACCGTCGCGAACAGTCATATGACGGAGAGAAGGAGCCGTCAAACGGCGAGGAGGCGCTGATCATGTCGGAATTCGCGGAAGAAGACGCCGCCCGCCGCCATCGCGAGAAGATGGAGAAGCGCAAGGCCGTGCAGGACGCCGAGGTCGCCGGCAAGAGCATCGCCGAAAAGGGCCTGCTGATGGTCCATACCGGCCCCGGCAAGGGCAAGTCTACCGCGGCCTTCGGCCTCGCTCTGCGGGCGATGGGGCATGGGCTCGCGGTGGGCGTCGTGCAATTCGGCAAGGGCGCCTGGGACACGGGCGAGCGCCGCATTCTCGAGAAGCTCGGCGGCGAGGACGGGCTGCTCGCCTGGCACACGCTCGGCGAGGGCTTCACCTGGGAGACGCAGGACCGCGCCCGCGACGAGGCGGCGGCTCGGCGCGCCTGGGAGAAGGCGAAGGAGCTGATGGCCTCAAAGTCGATTCGGCTGCTCGTGCTCGACGAATTGTCGATCGCGCTCCGCTATGAGCATCTGCCGCTCGACGAGGTGATCGCGACGCTGACGGCGCGGCGCGCCGATCTCCACATCGTCGTCACCGGCCGCAACGCCAAGCCGGAGCTGATCGCGGCGGCCGATCTCGTCACCGAGATGACAATGGTCAAGCATCACTTCCAGGCCGGGGTGAAGGCGCAGGCCGGAATCGAGTTTTGAGGCGGCGCCTCAAATGAATTTCAGCCCTTTCAGGCTCGAATGTCCGTTCCGCCCGACGATCAGATGGTCATGCACGGCGATGCCGAAAGGCTGCGCTATGGCGATGATGTCCAGCGTCATGCGAATGTCGGCGGTGGAGGGGGTCGGATCGCCGGACGGGTGATTATGCGCCAATATCAGCGCGGAAGCGCCCAATTCCAGCGCCCGCCGCACCACCTCGCGCGGATAGACGGGCGTGTGATCCACCGTGCCGACGCCCTGAACCTCATCGGCGATCAAGGCGTTGCGCTTGTCGAGGAAGAGAATGCGGAACTCCTCGCGCTCGGCATAGGCCATGGCCGTGCGGCAATAGTCGATCACATCGACGAAGGAGCCGAGCACGGTCCGCTTCTGCAGATTGCTGCGCGCGAGGCGCCTTGCCGTCGCCTCCATCAGCTTCAGCTCGCAGATCGCCGCCTCGCCGAGCCCTTCGATCTCGCGCAGCCGCTCCGGCCGCGCCGCCGCCACCTCGGAGAAAGAGCCGAATCGCGCGATCAGCGCCTTGGCCAGAGGCTTGACGTCGCGCCGTGGAATGGCGCGATAAAGCACCAGCTCCAAAAGCTCGTAATCGGCGAGCGCGGCCTCCCCCGCCTCCAGAAAACGGTCGCGCAGCCTCTGCCTATGGCCATGAAAATGCGGCGCCTCCTCGCGCAGACCGTCGGCGGGCTTGTCGCCGGCCGGTCGGCGCCGAGGGACGCGCGTCTCGCTCATTCGGCGCCGGCGGCCGCGTCCGGCGAGGCTCCACTGGACGAGGCGCCATTGGGATTGTCGAGCCCGGCGGGCGAGGCGGTGAAGATTTCCACCCCCGTCTCGGTCACGCCGAGCGAATGCTCGAACTGAGCCGAGAGCGAGCGGTCGCGGGTGACGGCGGTCCAGCCGTCGCCGAGAATCTTCACCTGCGGCCGGCCGAGATTGATCATCGGCTCTATGGTGAAGAACATGCCGGGTCTGAGCTCCACGCCCTGCCCGGCGACGCCGTAATGCAGAATATTCGGCTCGTCGTGGAACAGCCGGCCGAGCCCATGGCCGCAGAAATCGCGCACCACGGAGCAGCGCTCGGCCTCGGCGAAACGCTGGATCGCCGCGCCTATGTCGCCAGTGGTGGCGCCCGGCTTCACCACGGATATGCCGCGCATCAGGCTCTCATAGGTCACGTCGATGAGCCGCTGGGCGCGGCGCGGCACCTCGCCCACGGCGAACATGCGGCTGGCGTCGCCATGCCAGCCGTCGATGATGAAGGTCACGTCGACATTGACGATATCGCCGTCGCGCAGGGGCTTGTCGTCCGGAATGCCGTGGCAGACCACATGGTTGATCGAGGTGCAGATTGATTTGCGGTAGCCGCGATAATCGAGCGGGGCCGGATAGGCGCCGTTGGCTATGGCGAAGTCGAAGACGAGATCGTCCAGCTCCTTGGTGGTGACGCCGGGCTTCACATGCGGGACGAGCATGTCCAGCGCCTCGGCCGTCACCCGGCCGGCGAGACGCATGCCCTCGAAGTCCTCGGGGCCGTGAAGCTTGATCTGGCCGCTCTTGCGGCCCGAGCCCGCGAGGTGGGACTCGACGAATGTCATGCTGAACTCTCTGTTGGTCGTCGCCGGCTTCAGCTTATAAATTAAGAAATTGACGCCGCAAAGCAAGATGCGCGCGACGCCGCTGGGAGTCGGCTCGGAGGCTGGCCTCGGCGGCGCCGGTGGCATAGACTTTGGGCGAGACTGACCTCGAGGAGCGGCCCGATGGAGCGCGAAGAGATCGTTACGGCCGCCGTGCTCGTGATCGGAGACGAGATCCTCTCCGGCCGCACGCAGGACCTCAACACCAATTATATCGCCAAATATCTGGGCGAATTGGGGGTGGACCTGCGCGAGGTGCGCGTGGTGCCCGATATAGAAGAGGAGATCGTCGCCGCGCTCAACACGCTTCGGTCCCGTTACGGCTATGTCTTTACCACGGGCGGCATCGGCCCCACCCATGACGACATCACCGCCGATGCGGTGGCCAAGGCCTTCGGCGTGCCGATCGGCGAGGACGAGCGCGCCATCGCCATGCTGCTGGAGCGCATCGCCCCGCAGGACCTCAATCCGGCCCGCCGGCGCATGGCCCGCATTCCTCGAGGCGCGGATCTCATCGAGAACGCCATTTCCAAGGCGCCGGGCTTCATGATCGGCAATGTCATCGTCATGGCCGGCGTGCCGATCATCATGCAGGCCATGCTGGACGCCGCAGCGGGACGCATTGTCAAAGGCGTGAAGGTGCAGGTCGCGACCGTCGACGCCCATAATATTCCAGAAGGACGCTACGCGGCCGATCTCGAGCGCATCGCCAAGGAGCATGAGCGGGTGACGGTCGGCTCCTATCCCTCCTTCTCCAGCGCCGGCGTGCGCAATCAGATCGTGCTGCGGAGCCGCGACGGCGCCGAGCTGGAGGCGGCGACGCAGAAAGTGCGCAAGCTGATCGTCGAGCTCACCGCCAATGGAACCCCGCTCTGAGGCGAGAAGGTCACCACAAATGGAAGACAAAGCCTTTCCGGTATCCTGGGACGCTTTCCACCGCGATGCGCGCGCGCTCGCCTGGCGGCTTTCGGCGGTGGGCGGCTTCTCCGCCATTGTCGCGGTGACGCGGGGCGGGCTGGTGCCGGCCGGCGTCGTCGCGCGCGAGCTCGGAATTCGCGTCATCGATACGATCGGCGTCGCCAGCTATCAGGAGGAGACCCAGCGCGGCGAGGTCCGCGTACTGAAGCCACTCTCCGAGACGATCCTCACCCTGCCGAGCGAGGAGGTGCTGATCGTCGACGATCTCGTCGACACCGGCGCGACGGCGAAGGTCGTGCGCGCCCTGCTGCCCAACGCGCATTTCGCCACGGTTTACGCCAAGCCGCAGGGCCGGCCGCTGGTCGACACTTTCGTCACCGAGGTCTCGCAGGACACTTGGATTTTTTTCCCCTGGGACACCGGCCTCAGCTTTCAGGCGCCGATCGCCAGAGAATCGTCCTGACGGCCGCCTATCGCCGATAGGCGGCGCAATCGAAGATGGCGTAATGCTCGATCGGCGTCCAATGCGGCGCCCCGCCGGCAAGATGCAGCGAGAAGCGCGGCGGACCGCGCCAGAAGCGCGCCTCCAGACCCTCGGCGAGCGCGCCCGGCGATTCGACTGCCCCCGCCACATAGGCCGGCGCATCCTGGCGGGCGCAGAGGCGCTCGAGCGAAGCGCGCGTGAAGGGCGGAAAATCGATCACATCATCGGTGCGCGGCTTCAGCGCGCTATCGGCCACCCAGCCGAGATCGCGCAGAAATCCCATGCGCTCGCGCCATTCCAGCGCCAGCGGCCGCGAGAAGACGACGCCCGCCCCCTGCACGCGCGAGGCCCAATTGGCGCGGCCGAGCCACACCCAGGGCGCGAGCTTGTCGTTGACCCAGAGCACTTCGCCCTCGCGGGGCGCGACCATCGCCTCCAGCTCCGGCGGATGGACGTCGGCCGAGCGCAGCGGGAATGGCTCGTATATCCAGCAATAGGCCGCCAGCGGCGCGGCGAGAGCCGCAACGCCCGCGGCGATGAGCGGCCGCGGCCGCCATGCGGCGATCAGAATGGCGAGCGCCAGGAACAACAGCGGGACGAAGGCCGGCTCGCCGGCGCGCATTACTGATGGCAGGATCGAATCCTCGCTCGGCGCGACGCGGACATACTCCCGCGCGAACCACAGCGCCGCGCCGAGCACGATGACCGCGCAGAGGCCGCAGAGCGCGAAGAGCGCACGCTCCAGCAAGCCGAGCGGAATATGGCGCCAGCGCGCGCGGTCCCACCAGGCGAGCGCCGCGACGAGCGCGAGAAAGGCGCTCTCCGGCGCCGCGCGCAAAATCCAGCTCGTCACGAGAAGCGCGAGCGCGATGCGTCCCTGAACGCCGTCCCGCCACAACGCCGGCGCGGCGAGGCCGAGCGCCAGCGGCGCGAAAGCGGCGGCGAGCCAGAGCGCGCGCCAGGCCTGCGCCTGCGCCGCCAGCTCGCGCATCAGCACGTCGCCGAGCAGAAAGCTCGCCGAAAGTCCGAGGCCGACCGCGCCGATCACGCAAAAGAGAAGACGCCGCACGGGAGGCGGCGAAAGGCTCGCGGCCAGCAGCAGCGTGCACGCCTGCCGCAGCATTGCGATCCATGTGCTCGCCGGCCAGTCGGAGAGGAAAATATAATCGCTGCGCACGGAGATGATCGCCGCCCATTGCGGATCGATGCGCGCGGTCAGCCGCCCGAGCAACGGCGCGCCAGCGAGCGCCGCGACCAGCGCCCCTGCCCCGCCGAGGAGCGCGGCGATGAGAATGCGGCGATCTCTCATCCCTTCATAGAGCAGCGCGACCAGAAAGCCCGGCGCGGCGATGATCGGGTGAAAGGCCGCCGCCGCCAGCAGAAAGAGGATCGCAACCCATCGCCGCTCGGCGAGCAGCGCCGCGAGAGCGGCGAGAACGAAAGCCTCGGCGAAAGGCCGCGGCGTCGCGAAAGGTTCGGCGAAATGAAAGACGCCGAATCCCCCATAGGAGCTGTCGAAAGCGGCCACGAGCAGCAGCAGCGCTAAGAGAGCCGCCCCTCCCGCGAGGCGCGAGGCGAGCGCCGCCAGCGCCGCGAACCAGAGCGCGCAGCCCGTCAAAGCGAGCGCCTTGGCCGCCGCGGCGAGGCCGAGAACGGGAATGAGCAGATCGACCAGCCGCGAGAAGACGCTGAATTTCGATTGGCCGTCGAAGCGGAACATGATGTCGCGGCCGACGCCCTGCGGATCGAGATCGGCGAGGCCGCGGCCCATATAGATCACCGCATCATGCTCGAGCCCGTAATAGGGCCGCAACAGCAGGAAGATCGCCGCACAAGCGGCGAGCGGCGCGATTGCGCCGAGGGCGATTCGCGACGGCCGCGCGTCTATGTCGCGGCGGAAGGCTTGATCGGTCGAGCTGAGCAATCGACTCCCCGGCGCTTCGCGGCCCGGCAGCGCGTGGCGGCTTCCGGGCGAACCGCAAAGACTTATCGTCCTCATGGTTAACCCGAGGTTGAGGTCTCTGTTTGCCGAGGCCTGCGCGCTGCGCTATCACTGCGCGAATCGCGGACGTGGCGGAACCGGTAGACGCAAGGGACTTAAAATCCCTCGGGCCATGCCCATGCGGGTTCGATCCCCGCCGTCCGCACCAAGCTTCGCATCATCGCTCCGAGGAGCGAGCTTTCAAAGCGACGCCGCGCTCGAGGCGTGGCTCGCCCGCTCGCGCACGCTCTGCGCGATCCCATCGATCAAAAGCGGAAGGAGATCGACGATTTCTCAGCTCGTCACGCGCCAAGCGCCGTCCGGCTTCTTGCAAGCCTGGCCCTTGGCCTGCTGCGGACGGCCGTCGATGAAAATCTTATGCGTATAATCCCGGCAGCCGCCCAAGGCCGCTTCCGGCCCCGGCTCGACAAAGCCATAAGCGCCACGGGTTCCGCGCCAGCTCTTGCGCTGACCGGAGGCGACCGCCTCCTGTTGCGCGGCCACAGCGGTCACGCGATCGGCGGCGTCCAGCTCGCGGCCGATGGCGGCGCCGATGACGCCCGGCGCGGGAGGTTCGGGCGCGACGACGACGGCCGCGGCCGGAGCGGCAGATTCGGTAGAATTGCAGCCCGAGACGGCGAGCGCGACGCAGCACAGGCCCACGGCCGCCGCGATTCTGACGATCGCCGAATTCGCCTGTCTCGACATGACTTCTCTCCGCTGGCGCAATCGGCTCTCCTCTTGCCGGAAGGCCCTCACTCTGTCAAAGGCCCGGCAATCGCGCCTGCGCCCGGAGCCCGCCGAGCGGACTGTCGTCGAGCGCGAGCGCGCCGCCGTAATCGGCGGTGAGATGCGCGACGATGGAAAGGCCGAGCCCTGTCCCCGGCCGAGTCTCGTCGAGGCGCTGGCCGCGTCGCGTCGCCTGCGCGCGAAACTCCGCCGCGAGACCCGGACCATCATCGTCGATGGTGAAAACGAGGCGGCTGCGCCCCGCCTCGGCATTCTCCAGCGCCACGGACAGCCGCACTTCGCTCGCCGCCCATTTGCCCGCATTGTCGAGCAGATTGCCGACGATCTCCTCGAGGTCCTGCCGCTCGCCCAGAAAGCGCAGCTCCGCCGCCGCCTCGCCGGAAAAGGCGACGCCGCGCTCGCTGTAGATTTTGCCGAAAGTGCGCAGCAGCGCCGCGACAACGGGCGCGACCTCCGTCGTCGCGCCTATCGCGCCGGCGCGCGCCGCCGCCCGCGCACGCTCGAGATAGAAGGAGATCTGATCGCGCATCAGCGTCGCCTGCTCGCCTACCTTGGCGGCGAGCGGCGAGGGCGCGGCGTCCGCCTCATTGACGATGACGCTGAGCGGCGTCTTTAAAGCATGGGCGAGATTGCCGACCTGCGTGCGCGAGCGCTCCACAATGTCGCGATTGGCGGAGATCATCAGATTGAGCTCCTCGGCGAGCGGCGCCACCTCGGTCGGATAGGCGCTTTCTATGCGTCCGCGCTCGCCGCGGCGAATGAGCGACAATTCCCTTTGCAGCAGCTTCAAAGGCCGCAGGCCGACGCTCACCTGGACCGCGGTGGCGAGCGCCAGCGCAATGGCGAGCAGCGAGAAAGCGACGATGAGCGACCAGCGAAAGCGCGCGATCTGATGTTCCGTCTCCTCCGTCGTCGCCGCCACTTGCACGAGATAGACGCCGATATCTCCGACATCGATGACGCGCTCGACGATGCGCAGCCAGCGCCCGTCCGGCCCCAGCGCGACGCCGCGTCTGACGCCCCCGGTCTCCGCCGGCACATGCAGATCGGAGAGCTTCGGCAATTTCGCGGCAAACAGCGAGCGCGAGGCCTTTATCTCATGCGCCTCATCGTCGAGGCGGGTGATCTGCCAATACCAGCCGGAGCGCGCCAGCTCGAATTGCGGATCGCCGAGCTGCCCTGGCCCGCTGCGCCCATCCTCGCCGGACTCCGAAACATCGGCGACGATCGCGCGCAGATAGACGCCGAGCCGTTGCTCGAACACATCTTCCGCCGTGCGGCGATAATATTCGGTGAGGGCGAGGCCGGCAATCATCAGCACGACGGAGCTGAGCGCCGCGGCGGCGAAGAACAGCCGCGCCGCGATCGATCGCCCCGGAAAGCCGAGCCGCCGCATCCCGTCTTCAGCGCTTCGCCGGCTCGGGCGGCGCCGCCATATAGCCGAGCCCGCGCACCGTCTGGATGAGATCGACGCCGAGCTTCTTGCGCAGCCGACCGACGAAGACCTCGATCGTGTTTGAGTCGCGGTCGAAGTCCTGATCGTAGAGATGCTCGACGATCTCGCTACGCGACACGACGCGCCCGGAATGATGCATCAGATAGGCGAGCAGCCGATATTCATGCGAGGTGAGCTTTACCGCCGCGCCATCGACGACGACGCGTCCCGCCTTGGTGTCGAGCCGCACCGGGCCGCAGACGATCTCGCTGGTCGCATGGCCGGCGGCGCGGCGTAGCAGCGCGCGCAGCCGCGCGAGCAACTCTTCCATATGGAAGGGCTTGGCCACATAATCATCGGCGCCGGCGTCGAAGCCCTGCACCTTGTCGCTCCATCGGTCGCGCGCGGTGAGGATCAGAACCGGCATGATCCGCCCGGCGGCGCGCCACTCCTCGAGCACGGTCACGCCGTCCTTTTTCGGCAGGCCGATGTCGAGCACGACAGCGTCATAGGGCTCGGTGTCGCCGAGAAAATGCCCCTCCTCGCCATCGAAGGCGCGATCGACCGCATAGCCCGCCTGCTCCAGCGCAGAGACGAGCTGCCGGTTCAAATCCTTGTCATCCTCCACGACCAGAAGCCGCAAGCCCCGCCTCCGTCACCCAGACGAATCGTCTTTTAATGTTCTTTATGGCCAGCATGGGGCTGGCCGGTCGCCGCGTCGAGATAAATCCGCACCACCCGCCCGTCACGGCGCAGCAGGCTGATCTCATAGACGAGCTCCTCTTGCTCGCGGCAGAGCCGCGCATTGATCGGCTCGGCATGGGCGGCGACGCTCGCGGCCTGCATCAGCGCGAAAGGATCGCCGAGCCGCCGATCCGAGATGAGCTGGCGGGTCTCGGCGATCGGCAGGCATTGCAGCGCCGGCCGATCCGCGGCCATCGCAGATGCGGCCTGCGGCGCGGCGACGATGAACGCCAAAATTTTCGACACGATCCGACGCATTCTCGCTTTTCCCCACAAAATCTATGCGATGCGCCTGCTGAACGCCAAGTGAACGCCACAAACGAATGTGAACGCCCGAAACGGAGTGAGCGGGGCGGCGTCGAACCTCTCCGACGCCGCCCACCCGTCAATCCGACGCTTTTTCGGGCGCGACGATCGCGATCAGCCCGCCGAGCGCCGCCCCCGTCGCCAGCACGCCGTCGCCCAGCGCGCCGGGCGCGACCGAATGCACGATCGCGGCCACCACGCCGGTCCCGGCCCAGGTCGAAGGCTCCACGACTCGCGAACGGAGCCACGCGTAAGCGGAAGAAAGCGAAAAACCCATAGTCGTCATCCTTTCGTTTCGCCAGGAGACCGCCCGGCGCGGATATCGATGCGCGGCGATCACGGATAGAGGGCGAAGGGCAGCTGATAATGCGGACCGTCCCTCACCGTACGCCAATCGCCGCCCCATTCGATCGTCACATGCTCCGCCTGCGCCGCCGCCTTCATCGCGCGCGCGATCGGATAAATGTGCGGCCACGACCATTGCGGCCGTCCCTCGATGAGCGGAACGAGATCGACCGCATGTCCGACGAGCCCATGCTGCTGGTCCTGCGTCGGCACATGCCGGCAGCGGAAGGGATTCTTCAGCGCCGACGCGCCGCGCGCGATGAGCGCGCGCTCGCGCGCGATTGTCCGCACGCCTTCGAAGACCACGAATCTCTGCTCACAGCGCGCCGCCGCGCCGCGCACCACGCGCACGAGATCGGGATGCACGCCGACGAGCTTCGCCTCGCAAGCTTCGTCCAGCACAAAGCCGGCGCGCGGCGCGGAGCGCGCCGGCGCTTTCTTATCGATCATATCGATGTCCTTTCGCTCGAGAAAAAGCGCGCGGCGCCGCGTCAGCCCGGCCAGTCCGCGTCTATGTCGATCGCCGCGAGCGCCGCGCCGTCCTGCGCGGCGACAATGGCAGCGACGAGCTGCGCCTCGCGATCGAAGCAGCTCTGCACATGCGCGCGCACGCCCTGCGCGACAGCGATCAAGGTCGCATGATCGAATGCGACGAATGCGCCATCGGCCAGCTTCCAATTCACCGTGTAATTATTGTCGAGCACGCTGGCCACGACAGCCGCGGTGAGCTTGGCCTGCGTTCTCTCGTCGGTCGGAAGGCTCATGCCATTTACCGAGGTTCCCGCCGTCTCGGCGCGCCATCGACGCTCCGCGAGAGCGGCAAGCCGCTTGCTCTTCGCCTCCGCGAGACTTGGGATCGACAGAGGCGTAGGCGCATTTCCGCCGCCGAGCCAATCACGATAGGCGAGGCTGTCGGCCGTTTGCGCATTGGTCGGGACGCTCGCGCCATCTGCGTCTCGCCGCACCATGTCCTGCAGCGGCTCGCCAGCGAAATCGCAAATGATCGAATAGGTCATGTCACAACTCTCCGTCTCAAATTTCCGCTGACGCCGTGAATGCGCGATCATAGGCTTCGACCGATCCCGCAGCAGTGGACGCCATGAAATATCTGATCGCCGCCTTGCCCATCGAATTGAGGCCGTCCATCAGAACATTGGTCTGCACGCCGCCCGACAGCGCCGACAAGGTCGGCGTGCCGAACATCGTCACCGGCAGCGTCATGACCGAGCCCCCGAACTGCGTGCCCGCATTTGCCGTGAAGAGATGCGAGACCAGCAAGGATTGAAAATAGCGTTGGCATATCGGCAGCTCCACGCCCGGCGGCCGCCTCTCGAAGCTCGTCGCATAGACCCCGGGCTCCAATTGCGGCCGCAGGATCGTGCCGCTCGAGAACTCGACATTGGTCTGCGCATTCGCCGTCAGCCCCGACACGAGAAGCGGCGCGCTTCGCGAGGCCGTCGCGTAAGAGCCGGAGCCCGAATAACCCGTCCCCTGCCAGACGCGCGCTTGCGCGGTCCCTTCATGCGCCAAAGCATAGGCGCCGCCCTCCATCAGCTGCGCCTCGATCGCCAGGATCAAGGAGCCCGCAGAAATCGAGAGCGTCGTGTCGACGCCGCTCGTCGTGAAAGTGTAGGTCGCGCCAGCGGCGCCGGCCTTCACGCCGTCATGGCCATATTGCCCGGCAGCGAGCGAGACCGTTCCCGAAACCGCGCGCTGATTGATCGCAAAAGTCGCATTGCGCAAGCGATTGCGAAACGCCGCCGAAGCGCCGTCTCCCATGCCGCTCGGAAAATCGACGCGCCCCGTCGAACGATCGACGATCAGCGCCTCGCGCCATATCGTCCCGTCGGCGGAGACCTTCACATGAAAATTATCGTCGCCGAGAAGGCCCGTCTCGGCGCGGCCGGACCAATTGGATTGATAGAGCTGCGACGCCGTGTCGGCGGCAGTCTCCTTCTCGAGCTTGATCCGAAAATCGCCGGCCCCGCCCTCCGCCACTGTCCGTGCGGCGAACAAGGCCGCGCTCGCCTTCACCGAAAGCGCATTGGCGACGTCCGCCGTCGTCCCTATGCCGAGCAGCGACAGATTCTCGAGCTCGTGCAACGCGAGCCCCGCGTCGATCCAGGCGGAGCCGCTGTAGAGCAGCATGAGCTGCTCGGCCTCCACATAGGCGAGCCACCCCGCCTTCGGCGCGAGAAACGCCCAAGCGCCGCTGAGATACACGGCGACCTTCTGCTCCTTGCCGGCGAAGGCGCCCGCCGCCGTGGCGATGACGAGATAACGATCGCCGTCGGTGGCAGAAACAGGCGGCGAGGCGCGCCGATCGATCACGGAAAGCTGCGTCAGCGCGTCGAGCAGCTGCAGCGCCTCATTATGCGTGACATGCTTCTGCGCCTGCGCCGCATCGATGCAGGGCAGAGCCAAATGAATTGTATCGGTCATGGAAGCTCACTCGATGGGCAGCGTCGCGACGAGCGGAAAGCCGCGTCCTGCGCGCGCGCTGATTTGAAATATCTGCACGGCCAAGCTCGTCTGCGGCGCCCCGAAATCGACGAGCTCGTCGCTCGCCGAATAGAGCGCCGACGCGCGCGTCACACTCAGCACGCGCGCGCCGCCGCCAGCAAGCGCGATGACGACGTCATAGGCCTCGCTCTCCTCGCCGAGCGGTATATCGACCGGCTCCCAGGAATCGGCGTCGATCCGCCCGCGCCGAATGAAGGAGACGACGACGCCATCCGCTGTCCGCCGCGCATGCGCATGTGTCGGCGAATAGGGAAGCAGCGATTTGCGCGTCGCCGCGACCTCCAGCTCGACATAGGTCGGATCGTCGTAATCGCGATCCGCCGGACCGATGCGATAGACACGCGCCGAATCGATCTCCGCGGCGTCCCGCGCGAGCGGAACGATGGCGTCGTCGAGCAAAACGATCGTCGCTCCAGCCGCCACGCTGCGTGACGCCAGCGCATCCTCTCCGCCGATCCCCCGCAGCAGCCGCGATAAGCGATATGTGTTCGTCGCGACCAGCTCCGCACGCGTGAAGGCGAGGATCTCCCAGGCGCCGTCGTCGCCGCGGATCGCTAATGAAGAGCGCAGCGCAAAAGCGCTTCCATCATCCACAGAGGCGAGCGCGCCCGAAGCGAGCCTCACCGTCACGCTCGCGCCGAGATCGAAACGCCCGAGCGGTCCGGGCGCGAGCGCATCCAATGTTTCGCCCATCGTCGCGCGCTTCTCGATCAGCCCGACCGACTCGAAGGACTCGCCGAGCTTCCGGCGGATGGCCAACGGCCCCGGCCACGGATCGGCGAAAGCGGCGACATGTGACAATGCAGTCTCGCCATCCTTAGCGATCGCAAGGTCGAGGACAACCGCGCGCGGCGGGCCGATCACGCCTGGAGAGGCCAAGGCGCGCCAGCCGACGGAGCGCGCGCAAACGTCATAGACGCTGGCGTCGACCGCGCGCGCCTCGATCTCACGCGCCGCGCCATCGGTGATCTGCGTGATCTGCCATTGACGTCCCGGCGCGCGCGCCAATGACACCACATCGCCGGCCTCCAAGGTCGCGAGCCCCGGCCGCACGGAAAATCGCGCCGTCTCGCGCCCGGCCCAAATATCCTGCAGCCACACATCCGCCAAACGTTGCGCATTGGAGCGCGCGATCATAACCGCCGTCTCCGCTTCGCTGCGCCGCGAGGAATAGCCCTCGAGCCGACGCGAAAGCACACGGCCCGTGCGATAATCGAATTCCGAATCTCCGAAGGACAGAGCGATCTCATGCGGAAGCTCGCTCTCCTGCGCACGCCGCAGCTCGATCAGCGTCCCATCCTTCCTCGGAACCAGATCGTCGTCGCCGATCTCGAGCACGCTCTTGGTTCCGCGCGAGACGAAGCGCAACGCGCCGCCGGACATCACAGCGTCGAAGCCGAATAGCGACGCGAGCGGATCGATAGCCTCGCGCGGCGACATTGCGCTGTCGAGCACATAGCCGTCGACAAAACCCTCGATCGCCGGCCGCGCGACAACGAGATCATTCGTCGCGATCGTCGAAGCCAGCGTCGCGACGAGCCGATCGAGCGGCGCGCCCTCGAGCCGCCCATTGAGCCAATGCCCAGTCTCCCAATTGGCCGAGTCGGCCCACACATCCGAACAGCCGGGAAAGGCCGGAAACGGCCGCGCATCCCAGCACCAAACATGAATGCGCGCCACATCGACCATGCGGCCGCCATAGGCCATCGACACTGGATTGCGCGCGTCGCCGCCCGGGGCCGTCGGATCGAAATAGCCGAGCATGGCCTCGAGAAAGCGCGCCTGCATCAGATCATCGCGTCCACCACGCGAGAAATAGGGAAGGCCGCCCTCCGACGAATGCGCATCGACAAACACATTGGGCGCATTGGCGCCGCGATCGACTGCAGGACAACCCGTTTCGACGATCCAGATCGGCTTGCTCTGCGGCGTCCACGCCGTCGATGCGCCGAGCTCCACGCCATCGACGCGCTCGTGATGCGCATTCGCCCACCAGCCGAGAATGTCCTTCACGCGGTAGACCCAGGGCTTGCCGAGCGAATCTTCGATCGGCGCGCGCGTCTGCGTCAACCGATCCGCGTCGCTCGCATAGAACCAATCGAATCCCTCGCCAGAGCCGACGCGCGACGTCAGATAATCGAGGTCATAGACATTCCCCGCGCTCTGCGCATCGAGATGATCTACGCCGTCGCGCCAATCGGAAAGCGGCCAATACACGTCGATCCCGATGAAATCGATCGACGACGCTCCCCACAGGGCGTCGAGCGGAAAGCGTAGCTCGCCCGCTGTCGGAACATGCGCGCCATATTCCGTCCAATCGGCTGAGTAGCCGACCTTGGTTCCACTGCGAAGGACACCCTTCACATCATCCGCGAGAGTGACGAGCGCCGCGACAGCCGGATAGACGCCCGGAGCCGAACGAATGCGCGTGAGCGCCACGAGCTCTGAGCCGATGAGAAAAGCGTCGACCCCGCCCGCCTCCTCGCACAATCCCGCATAATGCAGAATGAAGGCGCGATATTGCGCGAAGAACGCCGCGACTTGCGTCGCAGCCGCGCTGGTTTCAACCACCGTGTCCACGGGTCCGGGCGCAGGATCACAAGTGATGCGCCCCCGCCAGGGAAACGCGGGCTGCCCAATCTCGCCGCTACGCGGATCGAGCAGCACATTGTCCGGCGGCACATCCATCATCACAAAAGGGTAGAACACGACTGCAAGACCGCGCGCCCGCAGATCGGCGATGGCGGCGCGCACCGATGCGTCGCTCGGCGTCCCGCCAAAGGCCGCCCTTCCGTCGATCTGCGAGACCAGCCGCGCCGTTGCGCGCATCAGCCCCGCGACCGACCAATCCGCGGGCCAGAATGGGCCATAGACATAGTCGAACTCGCCGATCGTCTTGAATGTCGCGTCGACGCGCGGCGCAATAGTGCAATGACCCGCGCGCAGATCATCGCCGAACCAAGCGACGACCAGCGCCACGCTCTCGAGATTCGGACAGAGCGCCTGCAATGCGTCGATCGAAGCCGTCCAGTCGCTCGCCGCTGTGAGCTGATGGCGGTTCTCCGCGCTGGTTTCGCCCGGCGAAAAGAAGTTCAACTGGAGCGACGGCTGATAGCCCGCCTCCGTCGCGCCTGGAATAATATCGACGGCCCGAATCTTCGCGCCGAGCCCCGCCACCGGCCGCGTCACCTCGAAGGTGAATTGCGGAATGCGATTGCCGAATGGCGCGAGCGCCAATTGCTCGAACACGACATAGGCCAGCCCGCGATAGGCCGGCGCATTCTCTGCCCCCTCCTTGGCGACGATCAGCGCATCGGGAAGCTGCTCCTCATCGCCCTTGTAGATGCGGATCGGAAGGCTCGTCATGTCGAGCTCATTGCCGTCCGCGAATATGCGGCGCACGAAGGCGATCGGCCCCTCGCAGAGACCAATCGCAAAATTCGCATAATAGGAATAGGAGACGCTCACCGTCTGCGACGTTCCGCCGCCGCCCTTGCCGCGATTGCTCGAGCCGCCGTCCAACGACACATTCGTCTGCTCGAGGAAGCGCGTCGCCCAGATCATCTGGCCGCCGATGCGGGCGCGTCCATAGACGCGCGGAATCGCCGCTCCCTCCGTCGACGCGACGCCCTCCATCGCCTCCAGCCGCGGCCCTACCTCATAGCGCGTCCCCGCGCGCGGCTGCAGCGCCGCATCGACGAGGGCGCCGCCCACAGCGCCCAGGACATTGCCGATGACCGAGCCGACCGGCGCGATCGCTGCGCCCGCGGTCTGCAACAAGAGAGTCGCCATCTCGCCCTCGAAGCTTCAATTCATCACGCCGGGAAAGGCGAATGCGCCCGCCAATTTCTTGCGCCACAAGCCGATCGGCGCCTCGGCCACACAGACGCCGCCATGCGCATGCACCATATGCGTCGCGCTAGTCGCAATGCCGAGATGCTTGGCTGGCGAGTGATCGCGGAAGCGAAACAAAAGCACATCGCCCGCGCGAAACGAATTCATCTCGACGACGGCGAAATGCCGATGCGCGGCGAGCGCCAAAGTCTCCTCGCCGAGGGCCTCTGCCCAATCCGGCGAATAGGGCGGCGCCGATTCCGGCTCCGGCCCCACCACCGCGCGCCACACGCCACGCACGAGACCGAGACAATCGCAGCCGACATGAATGAGCGATGCCTGATGTCGATAGGGCGTGCCGATCCAGAGCCGCGCCTGCGCGACGATCGCCGCGCGCGCGACCCCGCTCATCGAAAAAAGCTCCCACCGTCCATCGTCGGCGTCAGCGAGCTCGGATAGGAAATGACGAGATCATTGCCTGGCATATGCGGAAAGCCTCTGAAATTGACGATATTGAAGAATTTCGATCGGCAGCTCGCCGCACTCTTGTCGCAGCCGGCGACGAGCGTGAAGCCATCGCCCGAAACAATCCCGCCCGCGAGCCGCGACCACAGCCCCAGTTTCACCTTCCCGTCGGCGCTTCGATGTGATTTGACGGCGACGCGAACGCCAGCATCGGCGCCGCTGGTGACGATCAAGGAGCCCCCGGTAAAAAAATCATCGTCGAAATCCTCCGCGAGCGCCGCGACGATCGCGTCCTGCGTCACCGCGAGCACGACACCCGTCGTGTGAAAGAAGGAGGCGGAGAGATCGACCTTGCAACGCGCATCGCCGAGATCGGCGGAGCAGCCCTGCTGATAGCTGTCGCCGCGCGTCTCATCGAAGAGATGCGCGAGGGAGCGCAATTCCGCCCGAAACGCGAACTCGCTGCGCGTGACCTCGCCGATCGTCATGGCGTCGATGAGCAGGCGATTATCCACATTGCGCCAATCGACGAGCCATATCTCGACGCCAGCGCCGTCATAGCGCCCATTGGCGAGATCACTCTCGCCGAGCCCGTCCGACTGCAATGCGCCGATCACCTCGCCGCTACCGACCGCCAGTCCGACGCTTCCATCGATCTGCGTGGCGGCGAGCCCCGTGGCGGCGCGATAGGTCACGCCACCGAACACGAGATCACGATCATGATCGGTGAATCCCATTACCGCGCCATCCTTGCGAGTGAGACGCCAGCAATTGCACAAGGTCGACGCCGAAGCGTCGAGAGATTGCCGCATGGCCGACGAAGCCGAACGCATTGCCTTTCCTCCTTATCAAAGGATGATCTCGATGATCGGGATCTTCGGGATGGCGCCGGCCTCGAAAGAAGAGACGTCGATCTCGAGATAATCCGTGTCGAAGCGAGCAGGCACATCGAACAGAAATCCTGCCGTCACCACGGCGCCGATCGCTGGAACAGCCGAAGGCGACAAGGTGACGATTCCGCTCGACGCATCGACATCGAAGTCCACGCCTCGCGTCTTCTCGGTTCCGCCAATCGCTATCCGCACGCTTTCCATCACAGGCTTCGCTATAGTTCGCGCATAGGGCGCGAAGCCCGCGCCATAGGTCTTTTGCAGCTGAAATTGCGCCTGCGCGCCATCGCCTGCCCCGAGGATCTGGTCGAGCGGCGAAATCGAGCCGGTATGCGCAGAAGAAAAATCCGCGCGGTCGCGCCAACGAAAGCCGAACAGCCGCCCGCGTCGCTCCTCGAAAAATTCTATGACAGCGGCGAGCTGCGCGAGCGATTTGACGCCATAGCCCGCCTCATAGCGACGACGGGAATTCGCCCATCGCGCGTTGCGCGCCTCACGATTGGAGCCGAGCGTGACGATATCCGTCCGCCGCTCCGGGCCGCCCCGTCCATTCAGCGACACATCGAGCGGAAAGCGCGTCTCGTGAAAATCGACCATCACGCCCTCCTCATAGATTGCGCCGGCCGCGAGCCACCGCCCGCGCCAGCGCCGCAGCAATCTGCCCTTCCGAGCGCCGAAAGCTGTCGACATCCTGCGCTGCGATATTGACTGTCACCGCCACTGGATCGCCAGCGCCCTGCATCGCCACGCCGAGCCGACCATCCGGCCCGCGCGCGAGCGGCATGATCGCCTCCGCGCCGCGCTCGCCCATCAGACCCACCGCGCCATTCGCGCCGAAGAATGTGGGGCTCGCGACGACGCCGCCATCGGCGAACGGCGCCACGGAAACGCCGCCGCCGCCCAATGCGCCGGAGATCAGCGCGCTCAATCCGCTCGTCGCGCCCTGTGTCAAAGCCTGCGCGCCAGCATTGACGCCGAGCTTGGCGAGCGAGCGCGCGATGGAGGCGAGAGTGGTATCGAAGCTCCTTCCATTCACCGCCGCGCTGGCGAGCCCGCTCGATAGTGTCTTCGTCGCCGAAGCGGCGACCGAGTTGATGTCCTGCAGCTGCGTTTTCGTGGACTTCAGATCGAGCGCCTGAAAGGACAGATCGATCGATGATTGCGCAGCGCTATCGCTCGTTGACGAATCACTCACTTTTGGTCTCCGTCGGGAAATGCGCGCATCAATGCCGCTAGAGCGTCGCGTGATGGCGCTCTCGTGGCGCGGCCGTAGAGACCTTCCGCGGCGCAAGCCAATTCGCGTGGCGTCATCGACCAGAAATCGCGTGGCGAAAGACGAAGAACGCCGAGGCCGAAGGCCATCGCCCGCGCCCATGGGAAGGGCTGCGGCCTCACCCGCTCGCGCTCCGCGGCGGCGGAGGGTTTGCGCTGTCGCCCGAGCCGAAGGTCGCCGCCAGAAGATCGGCAGCGATCTTCACATAATCGCCGAGCCCTCCCGCGACGGTCATGCGCGCGACCTCATCGTCATTCTTTTCATATCCGCCGCCGCGCAATCCACATCCGATAATGCAGATCAGATCGCGCGCCGATAGGCGCCGTCCTTCGAAGCGCTCGGCGAGCGCGACGAGATCGCTCACGCCATGCGCGCTCTCGAGCTCGGCGAGCGCGCCGAGCGTGAGACAGAGCCGATAGCTCTCGCCGTCGAGCGTCGCCTGAATTTCTCCCCGCTTATGATTGGCCATGACGATCGCCTCACCCCGGTGTGAACGAAACCGCGCTCGCCGATTCGAGCGCTATGTCGAACGTCATCTCGGCATTGTGCTCGCCGCGATAATCGAGGCTGGTGATTTGGAACACGCCGGCAATTACTCCGAACGACGGAACCATGATCCGCCATTCACGCAGCAAGCCGTCGAAGAAGAGCTGGCGAATGAGCGCATCCGACGCCTGATCCTTGAATATTCCGGATCCCGCGAGGCTCGCGCGCTTCACGCCGGCGCCGTCGAGCAATTCGCGCCAACGACCTGCAGATTCGGCGTCGGTGACATCGACGGTCTCGGCGTTGAGCGACAGACGCCGCGTGCGCAAGCCCGCGACAGAAACGAAGCTTCCGCTCCCATCGTCGAGCTTCAGCAGCAGGTCTTTTCCTTTTTGCGCTGACATGTGAAGGCTCCTGAATTTGCAGTCGTCATTGCGCTTCCGTCGTCGCGCGAAAGCGCAGATCGACGCGGGCGAAGCGGCCATTCTGCTCGCGTCGCGTCTCGCTGCCTTGATGGCGCAGATCGATGAGGACATGCCCCTCGAGACCGAGCGGCGCCTCGTCGAGAAGCGCGACGATCCTGTCGCCGAGAGTCAACGCTTCGGCGGTCCCACGTTCGATCGATACGACCGTGATCGTGAGGAGCTGCTCGGCGCCGCCGCTGTCCGAAGTGGACCAGTCGCGCAGCTTCGCCTCGGACAGCAGCACGTAAGGCGCCGCAGCGCCGCGCGGCGCCTCGTCATAGATTTTCGCGGCGCCGAGCGCGGCGACGAGGGCGGAATCCGCCGAGAGACGCGCGCGTATCGCTTTGCGCAGAGCGATGATCGGCGAAACCGTCATTTGTGGCGCCTCATGCGATTTCCTCACAATGGCAGAACAGAAAGCGGCGCCGTCCGTCCGGGTCAGAGGCGGAAGTGATGCGCAGGCTGCGCGCGCCATCGACGAGGCGCATTTCGCTGGTCACATCGGCCCGCCATCGCGCTTGCGCGATCCAATGGATCGCCAGCTCCTGCCGCTCCTCGATGAAGCGCGCTTCCGCGGAAAGCGGCGTGAGCTTCACCCAAATATCGCCGCGCCCGACATAGCCTCTGGTCATCGCGCCGCTGTCGTCCGGCGTGTCCACGGGCGCCTCGAGGCTCATGCGCAGGCGCATCTCGCCGATCTTCGGCGCGTTCATGTCAATCGCTCGCGCCGAAAGGGCTTCGCCAAAGCCACCGCGATTGTCGGCAATGGCGCCCCGGCGTCGTCCACATCGCCACGACTTTCATGCCAATGCGCAACCAGCGCCAGCATGGCGCGGCGCAGTGGCTCCGGCGTGTCGGTGGCGCTGTCGCCATATCCGGTGACGAGATCGATCTCGATTCCGTCGCATGCGCGGCCCGGCTCGGGCGGCGACGAGATAAAAGCGACACGTCCGGCGTCGCGCGTGGGAGCCGCGCGGTAGGCCGCGCTCGCGAGGGTCTGAGCGACATCGGCAGAGTCATAGACACGGATGGCCGAAAGGCTACGAAACGGGGAGAAAGGAATGGCGAGCGTTCCGCGTCGCAATGTCTGCGCGGGCCAGGCGTCGAACAGCATGCGCCAGCTCTGCGTGACGAAGAAGCGGTGGGTGTAGGATTCGAGCGTCAGGCGCGCGGAGACGATCAAAGCGGCCAGTAACGGATCCTCATCGCTAGAGTCGAGCCGGAGCCAGGCCTTCGCCTCATCGACCGAGACGGGCTCCAGCGCCGGGGCTGTCAGAAGATTCGGAATCATTCGGTCTGTCCATCTGTGAATGACGTGCGAACTCGCCGTTGTGAGCGGCGCAGTCGCGCGCCGCTCGCGTTTCACGCTAGTCACATCATGCGGCGGCGAATTTCAGCAGCTTGATCGCCTCGAAATCCTGAACGCCGCCACCGACGCGCTTGGTCGTGTAGAAAAGCACATAAGGCTTTGCGGAATAGGGATCGCGCAGCACGCGCACGCCGAGCCGATCGACCACGAGATAGCCGCGCGCGAAATCGCCGAAGGCGACGGAGAGACTATCGGCGCCCATATTGGGCATATCCTCCGCTTCCACCACGGGGAAATTCAGCAGAGACGCCGGCTGATCGAGACTCGCGGGCGGCGTCCACAAATATTCGCCAGTGGTCGATTTGAATTTGCGGATGGCGGATTGCGTCTGCCGATTGAGCACGAATCTGCCGTTCTGCCGATAGCCGGCGCGCAGCGCATAGACGAGATTGAACAGAGCGTCAGAAGGATTGCTCACCGCAAATCCGCCGGCGACGCCGGTCGCGACATAGCCGATATTACCCCAGCTCCAGCTGGCGTCCGCGACCGTCGTATAGGCGAGGAATCCTTTGGGTTTGTCGGTTCCATTGCCGCTCACAAAGGCCGCGCCTTCCTGCTCGGCGAAGACGGTCTGCACCTCCTCGGCGATCCATTGCTCGACGTCGATCGCGGAATCGTCGAGCAAGGTTTGCGTCGGCGCCGGCATGGCGTAGAGCTCCATCGCCGGAAAATTGAGATCGACGATCTGCTGGCTGCTGGTTTGCGTTCGCGGATCGGTTTCTGCTGCCCATCCGGCGGCCGGTCCTTGTGTCGAATAGGCTTTGCGCAAAGAATGCGTGGAGATTTCACGCACGCTGGCGATGGCGCGAATGGGCGACAAATGCGCCAGGCGACGCAATATCTCCTGCTCCGCGGGCGTGGGCACGAGATATCCGCCGTCCGGGCCGGAGCCGGCGGACAGCGCCTTGGATTCGAGCGCCTTCAGCCCGGCGGATTCGCCGCTGCGCATATAGAGCGAAAACGCCGATTTGTGCTCGCGCGTAGGCGCATCGTCGCTCGGCGCGGACGAAAGTCGCGGCCGCGCGAGATCGAGCGCGACGCGGTCGACGCGGCGCTTCGTTTCGTCGATGGCGCGGTCGATGCGCTGCAGCTTCTCCTCGGTGAGCGCATCGACGCCCATGCGCGTCTCGATCTGCGCGAGGCGCTCTTCATTCGTATCCTTGAACGCCGTGAAGGCGCGGTGAAGATCGGCGAGCGCTTCCTCGCCGGAGAGGGTCCTGGTTTCGAGAAACGACATTGCCGGCAACCTCTTTCTTTCGACATGACGGCGCACGAAAGCGCCGCGCGGAATGCGCGGGCGTTCGGAGGCCAGGTGAACTGGGAAGATCGTCTTCGCGCGCGGCGCTAGCCGCGAGCGTGCGTCACCGGGAGGCAGAGAGCTGCTGGAGCGTCGCCTCGAATCGTGTCGCGGCGAGCTGCATGCGAAGCCGCGCGAGCTTCTGGCCGAGCTGAGCCGCCGCGTGACGCGGCGCGATCGTCAAAGCGGGAATCACGGCGATGCGCGCCTGCGGCAACGCAGGAAAGGTGACGATCGAAATCTCGATGAGATCGAGCTCGAGCAATCGCCGGGCGCCAGTCTTAGGATCGCTCGCGGCGCGAAGCGTGCGAAAGCCGATCGACAGCCCGTCGAGCGCGCCCGCACGGATCAGCGACAACGCCTCGCGCGCACGCGCGACCGAAAGATCGAGCCGCCCACGTACTTTCAATCCGCGAGCGTCCTCTGCGATCTCCGTCCACGCGCCGATCGGCTCCTCGGCGCGATGCTGCCACAGCATTTTGACGCTCGCGGCGCCGCGTCGCTGCAAGCTCGCGGCGAAGGCGCCGCGCTCGACGATATCGCCGCAAGTGTCGCGCACGTTGAAGAGGCTCGCATAGCCTTCGAATGCTCCATCGGCGCCGATCGCCGCGGGAAACGGCGCGCGCTTCGTCTCCAACGGAGGGCTCTCTATGTGAATGTCTCGCGTCAGCGCTCGCGCCATCAGGCTTTCTCCCGCGTCGCGCCGATCGCGGCAGGACCGCCGCCGCGCGGCGGCTCGCGAAGGCGCTGCAATGCGCGCACAAAAGTCTTGAACACGATTTCGGGCTCGAGGCGCGGCGGCTTGCGCGGCGGGCGACGTTTCAGAATGCGGAGGGGCAAAGCGGACAGACTCATTTATTCGCTCCCATAACGGCGATTGAAGCGCGCGAGCTCGCGCACGAAAGCGTCGAGCCGCCGCATGGAGCGGCCGAGCTCACGCAGAGCGCGCAACGCGAAAGCAGTGGCGGCGCTCGCCCAGAGAAAGAGCGCGAGATGGGCGAGATCGCCGCGCTCGATAATGGAGGTGACGATCTCGGACATGGGGCCCCTTTCAGACGCGAGAAAACGCCGGCCGTTCTGACGAGCGGTCGTCGCGGCTGACTTCGTTCGATTCCGCTGATCACGAGCTACGCGAGGTGGCGGCTCATCCGCCGCCCGCCCACCGGCGAGCCCGTGGAAACGCCTTCTGCATGCGCTGCACGAGCGGAATGATCGTCCGGCGCCAGAAGGCGTGATTGGCGTCCTCGTAATTGCGGAATGTGTTGTCGCCCGGCAGCCCGATCAGCAGCGGCGGCACGTCGAAGGCGAGCGCGATCTCCCGCGCGGCGGAGGCTTTCGTCTCGGAAAAATCCATGTCTTTGGGCGAGAACGACAGCGCCTTGCAATCGAGCCCGCCTTCCAGCAGCAGCGGACGGCCGGCGTCGAAGGCGCCGGAGAAACTCTCCTCCAACTCCTGCTTCAGACGTTCGAATTGCTCACCGGTGAGATGTCCGCCCTCCGGCCGCGGCATAGACGAGCGCGGCCTACTTGTTCTTCTGCGAAGCGAGCGAGGCCTCGAGCGCGGCGCGTATGAGGCCAAGAAACGCCTCCGCGTCGCCTTCATTGCCACTGGAAATGCCAAAGCCGCCGCCGAGAGTCTGGTTCCAATTTGCGACCAGCTGCTCGTCGCTATAATTCCTACTCAACATCGAGATATGCTAATGTCACAAGACCACGGCGACCCACCATGTATCACGAATATCAGGCTGTCCTCGAGCGCTCGCGACAAAGGCTTCCTTACCCGTCGGTGAATTGAATTCGGCATTGACGCGCTTGCGCTCAGTGACGACGCGTGCGACAAGTTCGACGGTGTCTTGTTGGTGGACGATCGCCGAATTGACCGGCTCCTGCGCTGCTTCCAACGAAGGAAACGACCCGACAAGCGGCGTCGTGCTGAATGGCCCCCTCTCGAAGCGCTCGCTTTGAACGCGTCGTATCAAATACTCATCGCTCTTGCCGACATGCTCGCTGATGGCGTGTCCGCCGTTCGCTTCCTCGTCCCGCAGATCGATAAAATCGCCGACCTGCGTGACGAGCCCGCCCACATCGCTCAGGCGATCGTGCTCAGCGCGACCCGGACGAAATCGCCGCCGCTGCTCCCATCCCCGCTCGTCCACTGCCTGCCCTCGGGCGATCCGGCGGCGACGCGCGGCCGGTCGGTCAATTCAAATAGGCGCGCGCCTTACGAAAGAATTCGATCATGCTGCCTCCAGAGATATATAATTGCGCCTTCGAGCTGTTCCAAATTTCTTGCAATTCGGCGTTCGAATAGCGTCCGCTCGTGAGCTCGTCGAGATAGGTCTTCAACGATTCCACCTGATCTCTCGTAAGGAAATTCGGGGCCTGTCGAACCGCGTCATCCAAAGAAGGATAAATCTTGAGAAGATCCTGATGGAAAAGGCGACTGTAGCTCGCGAACGCCTCAGGGAGGTTCATATGCCGTCTCTTTCTCATTTAGTCGTTTATCGGATAGGCGGTGACCACCGTGAAGCCATTAGGGGAGGCGTCGTCATGTCGAATGAGCACCAAAACTCCGTTTGTCTCTCGTATATATGGAGCGGAACGGCCGCTGTTTGCAAACGCTTCCTTACCGGTCGGAGAACCGAAAAAGCTGGTCATATCGGTTCCTCCAAGCAATCCCTTTGCCACTGCTTCGACAATAGCACGATTAGCCGATAGCGTCGCGTTGACGAGTTTGTTCGCCGCCGCCAACGAAGGAAACGATCCCGCAGCCTGAAGACCCATATCGACAAAAAGTCCTGAATAACGTTCCGTCAATACTCGATTTAGCAAGAACTCGTCTGACTTTCCGACATGGTAGTCGATCGCATGGCCCCCTCGCTCCTTCTCACCCAGCAAGTCGACGAAATAGCCTTCGCCCTCGCCGACCAGTGTAGCGCCGACATCGCTCACGACACCAGCGATCGTGTTCAGCGCCACTTGCGCGAGATCGCCGCCGCCGCTACCGTCGCCACTCGTCCACTGCCCGCCGTCCGGCGATCCGGCGTTGACGCGAGGCTGATCCGCCGAATATTTCACGCGCTTTCCCATCGGGCCGTAGCCAGCCGCCTCGCGCTGCTCGTCGACAGTGAGGAAAGCGGCGCTTCCGATGCGGCTCCATTCGAGCGCGCGCTCTTTGGCCAGAGCGTCGATGCGATCTGCGTCATAGTCGAAGCGGAAAGGCGCGAAGCCCGGCTGCGCCCAGGCATGAAACGCCTTCTGCAGTCGTTGCACCAATGGGATGATCGTCTGGCGCCAGAAGGCGCGATTGGCCTCCTCATAATTGCGGAATGTGTTGTCGCCAGGTAGGCCGATCAGCAGCGGCGGCACGCCGAAGGCGAGCGCGATCTCCCGTGCAGCGGAGGCTTTCGTCTCGGAAAAATCCATGTCCTTGGGCGAGAGCGACAGCGCCTTCCAATCGAGCCCGCCTTCCAGCAGCAGCGGACGTCCGGCGTTGAAGGCGCCGGAGAAATTCTCCTCCAACTCCTGCTTCAGCCGCTCGAACTGCTCATCCGTCAGATGTCCGCCCTCGGGCCCGGCATAGACGAGCGCGCCGGAAGGCCGCGCGCTATTGTCGAGCAGCGCCTTGTTCCAGAAGCTCGCGGCGTTATGCGTGTCGAGCGCCGTCTGCGCGGCGGCGAGCGGCGCGAAGCCATAGATATCATCGAGCGGATTGAAGAGACGAATGTGCAGAATCGGTTCTATGCCGCGACCCTGAATGTCATAGCGCACGCTGTCTCCGGCCACGGAATAGACATAGGCGGTCGGCCAGCCATTGCGTCCCGCGACGACGCTCATGCGATCGGGCCGCAGGCAATAGGCCTCGCGCAGCAATCCATCGACGAAGGCGCCTTCCACATAGGCGTCGCCATAGAGCAGAAGATTGGAGACGAGCGCCTCGAGGAAGGAGACGCTCGTATCGCTCGGATTGGGCCGCTCGATCAATCGCAGCAGGGGATGTTCCGGATTTTCGACGCGACCTTCATAAGCGAGCCAGGGCACGGAGGCGGCGCCTTCCGCCACCATGCGCACAGCGCGATAGCAGACGGCGTTGCGCTCATAGCCGGCCCGTGTGAGCGCAACATTGTTGCGCGCTGTCCATTGCGGCGCGGCCATGGAATGCAGCGAAAGCATGGCGCGCGAGGATTTGCGCTCCGGCGCGCGCGCGCCGAGGAGACGGGAGAGAAATGAGGGCATGAGATATCCGTCTGAAATCGAGTGAACATCGAGCAGGGCGTAGGAAGCGGCTGGCTCGGCGCCGTGTGGCTCGCGATCGCCCCCCCCTCACAATCGTCGCATGCGCGGCTCGCGCGCGCGCGGCGCCAACGCTAGTGCGTGAACGGCCCACACCAGCGCGTCGAGACGATCGGGACTTCTCCCCGACGACAAGCCGTCGGTGGCGAAATCGCACATCTCGTCCTCGAGCGCCGGAAAGGCGCCGACATGGCGGATGCGCCCTTGCTCATAGAGCTGCGCGACCGGCGCCGCGCGCAAATATTTGCCGCGTGTCGCGCGGACTTCTCTCACGGCCACGCTCGGGTCGGCCTCGTGAATGACGGCGCGCACCATCTCGCCGCCCTGGTTCACCTCGGCGATCAGCGCATCGGCCTCGAGCCTGTGATAGAGCGCGACGCCGGCGCGCGCCCATTGCGCCGGCCGCGCGGCGGCGAGCGTCGCATCCTGCAGCACGAAGACGATTCCATTCGCTGCTCCCGCCGCGACGATTCCGCATCGATCGGCGCGCTGGCCGGATGACGCAGGCGGATCGATGGCGACGACGATGCGTTCCATCGGCGGCGCCTCGACAATGCGCGCCGCCTCCAACATATTGCGAGTCCAGAGCGCGTCGGCGCGCTCCTCGACGATCTCGCCGTCGAGCTCCTGACGCCCCAATCTCGTGCCGGCATATTGCGCGACGACGCTCTCGAGAAAGGATGGCGCGAGATGCGTCGCATTCTGCCGCGTCGTCGCGCGCGTCGTCACGACGCCGCGCTCGCTCATCAGGCGCTTCAGAAGCGGAATGGAGCGCGGCGTGGTGGTGACGATCTGGCGCGGCCAGTCGCCCAAGCGCAGCCCGAATTGGAGCATTTCCCAGCTCTCCTGCGCATAGCGCCATTTCGCCAGCTCGTCGCACCAGGCGGCGGAAAATTGCGGGCCGCGCAGGCTCTCGGGATCTTCCGCCGAGAAAGCCTGCGCGACCACGCCATTGTCGAATGTGAGGCGCTTGCGCGAGGGCTCCCACAAGGGCCGCTCGCTGCGCGGATGTATGGCGAGAATTCCGGAGACGCCTTCGATCATCACATCGCGCACATGCGCGGCGCTCTCGCCGACGAGCGCGATCGGCGACAAGGGCCGCGTCGAAAATTGCAGTCGGCCGCGCGCGATGGCGCGCACCCATTCGGCGCCGGCGCGCGTCTTGCCGGCTCCGCGCCCGCCCAATATCAGCCACACGCGCCATGGCTCGCCATTGCGCGCGAGCAAGGGCGGCCATTGATCCTCGCGCGCGCAAAACTCCCAATCCGCGAGCAGGGTTTCGAGCTCGCGCGCGGAAAATCCCTCGATCAGCTCATTCAAGCGGCCCATCGCCGCACATGCGCTCGAGCCGGCGAGCAAGCTCCTCGCGGAGTTCGGCCAATTGGCGGGGAGGCTCGTCGTCGAAAGCGTCTCGGACACGCCCGTCCTCCTCTCGCGCCACGGCGGCGTCGCGATTCATGCGCTTCAACTCCGCGAGGCTGCGCACAAGGCTCGCGAGCACGCGCGCGCTCGTCTCCATCGTCTTCGGCGCCGCCTTTGCGCCGCATGTCGCGAGGACCGCTTCGGCGCGGACGAATTCGCGCTCCACCGCTTCTTCGAGCCGCGCGATGAGGCTGCGCGAGTCTCTCTCCGTCGGCGCGCTCCGCCGCGTCGCCATGGATGGCTCTTCCACGCTCTTGCGCTTGATCGGCGACGGCCGCATCGGCCATCCCTCGTTTTCGCGAAAACTGTGGAAAGCGCGCTCGCTCATGCCGAGCATGGCGCGCACCTCGGCGAGCGGCGTGACTCCCGCGTCATAGAGCAGCTTCGCCTGCGTGACGATGTCGCGCGAAAGCGCGTCGGACTTTGACGCCATGCATCGGCCTTTCGTGAGATTCTCGGAAGAGACGAGCGCGAGGGCTCGCGATCCGCAGCGCGCGCTCAGAAAAAGCGATCGAGAAACGCCGCGGTTTCATTCGAGACGCCGACGATCTTATTGGTCGCCTGGCGATAGAATTTGAAGTTGAGCTCAGTCTGCGGCCGGCCGTCGGTCCAGTCGTCGAAGGCCTTCAGCTCGGAGCGGCCGAGCGGACGCTTCGCGAGCGCGTCGCGTCTTATCGCGACGTTCACCCGGGGCGTCTGCCGCTCGCCCCCGGCCTTCTTTGCGACAGGCTCCGCGGAGACGACGACTCCGCGCGCGACAAGCCCGCGGCCGCCTTCATTCTCGCTCGCGAAAAGAAACACTCTGTCGCCGACGGCGATCGTCTTGCCGCCGTACATCGTCTTCTGCGCGGTGAAGACGAAGGTCTCGGCGCGAGCATCGGCGATCTCCGTTTTGATCGCGAAATCCATCTCGAAGCTCTCTCCGAGAGGCAGGGGGCCGCCGCCCCTCGCCCCAAGCGCAATTCTGGAGCATGGGACTTGTCTATAGGACCAGCGTCCCGCTGTCAAGGAATAAAATCACAACCCCGCCTCACGCCGCCCGCCCCTTCTTGCGCCGCGGCCAGCGCTTGGGCCATAGCACGATGAAATTGGGGAGATCGTCGGTCTCCACCTCCTGCTCATGAGCCGCCACGCGGCCGCGCACGGAGACCCCGGCCGTATGGACGCTGGCCGGGTCGCCGGTCAGCAGCGGGTGCCAGTCCGGCAGCGGCTTGTCTTCCGCGCGCAGGCGATAGGCGCAGGTCGGCGGCAGCCAGGCGATGCCGGCGAGCGCCTTCACGGTCAGGCGCACGCAGTCGGGCACCTTGGTCTGGCGGCCGGCATAGTCGCGGCAGCGCCCGGTGTCGCCGTCCAAAAGGTCGCAGCCGACGCTCGTATGATAGATTTCCCCACTATCTTCGTCCTCGAGCTTGACCAGGCAGCAGCGTCCGCAGCCGTCGCAGAGCTTTTCCCATTGCGTCCGCGTCAATTCGCTCAAGGGCCTCATCCAGAACGGTTCGCCCGCTTCTTTTTCGCCATTCCTCGCCATGCTCTGTCTTCGGCCCTCGTCCTTGGCGCAGCGCGCGCTTTATTCATCCTGCCGGCGATCCTGCGGGCCGGCCATCGTCAAGGCGGCTCGAGGAGTGCTATCATCCGCCTCCTGGTTCGCATAATCGCCCGGTTGGGCCAAGGGAGCGGCGCAATTGCTCGAACCTATTCGATCCTCGCGCTTATACAAGCGGGCTGCAAGGCTTCTGCTGGCGCTCGACGCCTATATCGACTCGAGCCTCTTCGACTCGAGCCGCGGCGCGCGCGAGGCCTATGAGAATTTCTCGGCCTTCATGAACCGATTCCAGGTGCGCGGCCTGCGACGGGTCGCGGTGGAGATCGGCTGCGAGTCGCTGACGCTGGCGCTCGGCGGCGGTCTGGTCGCGCTCGCGCTGTCGGTCTCCGCCATGCGCATGACCAGCGACGATTGGCTGAAGAAGCAGGACCTCTCGATCACTTTTCTGGATCGCTATGGCGCCGTCGCCGGACAGCGCGGCATCAAGCATGACGACGCCGTGCCGCTCGATCAATATCCCGATTACGTCATCAAGGCTGTGCTGGCGACCGAGGATCGACGCTTCTACGAGCATTTCGGCATAGACATCATCGGCACGGGACGCGCGCTCACGGTGAATGCGCGATCCTCCGGCGTGGTGCAGGGCGGCTCCTCCATCACGCAGCAGCTCGCCAAAAACGTCTTCCTCTCCAATGAGCGCACTCTCACGCGCAAGATCAACGAGGCCTTTCTCGCGCTCTGGCTCGAGGAGCGTCTCACCAAGCAGGAGATACTGAAGCTCTATCTCGACCGCGTCTATATGGGCGGCGGCGCCTTCGGCATTCAGGCGGCGGCGGAATTCTATTTCGGCAAATCGGTGCGCGACGTCTCGCTGTCGGAGGCCGCCATGCTCGCCGGCCTGTTCAAGGCGCCGACCAAATACGCCCCGCACGTAAATCTCCCCGCAGCGCGCGCGCGCGCCAATGACGTGCTCGACAATCTCGTCGACGCCGGCTTCATGACGCAGAGCCAGATCGTCGCCGCGCAGCGCAATCCTGCGACGCCGGTTGAGCGCAAGCGCGACCAGAGCCCGGATTGGTATCTCGACTTCGCCTTCAAGGAGGCGCAGCGCCTCGCCGAGGCGGGCAAGTTCGGCGACGATCGCGTGCTCGTCATTCGCACCGCGCTCGATCCCAATGTGCAGAAGCGCGCCGACGAGGTGGTGGAGGAAAATCTCCGCGAGAGCGGGCGCTCCTATCATGCGAAGCAGAGCGCCTCGGCCTTCATGGATCTCGACGGCGCCGTGCGCGCGCTGGTCGGCGGGCGCGATTATGGCGCGAGCCAGTTCAATCGCGCGACGGAGGCGGCGCGCCAGCCGGGCTCGTCCTTCAAGCCCTATGTCTATCTCACCGCGCTGATGAGCAATAAGTTCAAGCCGACGACGGTGGTGACGGATCGTCCCACCTGCATCGGCAATTATTGCGTCCATAATTATAGCGGCGGCTACGCCGGCTCGCTGCCGCTGTCACTGGCGCTCGCCAAATCGCTCAACACAATCGCCATTCAATTGTCGATCGCCATCGGCAATGGCGATTCTCATGCGGGCCGCGCCAAGATCATCGACACTTGCCGCAAGCTCGGCATCACCACGCCGCTCGAGGACACGCCCTCTCTGCCCGTCGGGCAGAGCGACGTCATCCTGCTCGAGCATGCGGCCGGCTACGCCGCTTTCGCCAATGGCGGCAAAAAGACGACGCCCTATGCGGCCACGGAGGTGCGCAACAGCCGCGGCGATATTCTCTATCAGCATGATCGCGACGCGCCGCCGCAAGAGCAGGTCGTGCCTTTCGAGAAGGTCGCCGAGCTCGACACGATGATGAAGCGCGTGATCGACGAAGGCACGGGCGGGCGCGCCAATCTCGGCCCCGGAATCGACGTCATCGGCAAGACGGGCACCACCAATGGCTATAAGGACGCCTGGTTCTGCGGCTATACCGGCAATATGGGCGGCTGCGTGTGGTATGGAAACGACGACAATGAGGGCATGTCCAATATGACCGGCGGCACCTTGCCGGCGAAGACATGGCACGACATCATGGCCTATGCGCATCAAGGAATCGCCATCAAGCCGATCCGCGGACTCGCCACGCCCGCCACGCTCGCAGCGGCGGCCGCCGCTCAGCCCAAGACGCTGGAGCTGGGCGCGCCGGCGCGTCCCGCGGCGCTCTCGCGCGGCGCCTTGGAGGCGCTCGGACAAATCGAGTCGAAGATGAAGCTCGACGGTCCCGAGCGCCCCGCCGCCGGCTCGCAGCCGCAGACGCGTTCCACCGACAAGCGCGCCGATCGGCGCTGACGGATTTCGCATGACCAATTATCTGAGGGCTTTCGTCGTGATGATCGCGGGCCTGCTGCTGGGCTTTGCGATGACCGCCGTCTCGCTCGGGCTCGGCCGCGGCTTCGGCGCGCTGCATGTCGGACCTTGGACCGCCTGGCCGCGCCATGGCGGCGCGGAGATCGACCCTTATGCGCGCGCCGTGCTGGCGCGCTCGGGCGAGGCGCCGCTCGGGCGCGATCAGGGCCTCGCCTTTTTCGCCCATGCGGATTCGAGCGGGGCGCCGCTCGATGGACGCTGCGACTATCGCATCTTCGACACCACTCCCGCGGCGCGCTTCTGGACGCTCGGCGCGACCAGCGTGACCGGCCGGCTCATCGACAATCCCGCCGATCGCCACGCTTTCACCTCCAGCGAGATCGCGCGGCGCGAGGGCGGCGCCTTCGAGATCGACATTGGCGCGCAGGCGCGGCCCGGCAATTGGCTGCCGGTGTCGAAAGAGCCTTTCGTGCTGGCGCTGCGCCTCTATGACACGCCGCTCGACCTCGAATCGGCGCCCGACCCTCAGACCTTTCCGAAGATCGTGAAGCTCCATTGCGCATGAAGATTTCTCGCGACTATCTCGACTGGCTGCCCTGGGCGCTCGCGACCGTCTGCGTCGCGGGCTCCGTTCACATCGTCTCCGTGCTGCTGATGCCGGACGTGGCGCCGCGCAACGCCTATGCGCGCCTGCTCGCCGCCGCGCAGAACGCCGAGACGACGACCAATGGCGTCGCTCTGCTGCCGCGCGCCGCGCCCGGCGCCGAGGTCACGCCTTTCGAGGATTCGGCTTTCGTCGAAGGCGTCTGCCTCTTCGATCTCTCCAAAGGTCTGATGCGCGTGCGCGCCGACGCCGATCCGGAAGATCTGCTCGCGCTCTCCTTTCATGCGCGAACGGGCCGCATCTTTCATTCCGCCACGGATCGCTCGGCGATCAAGGGGAAGATCGACGTGCTGATCGGCGACGCGCGCCAGATCGAAGCGGTCGAAGGCGAGGATGAGGAAGCGCCGCCGAGCCAAGTGCATGTGACGGCGCCTTCGATGCGCGGCTTCGTGCTGCTGCGCTCGCTGGCCAAGCGCGCGAGCGATCGCGATCGCGCCGAGCAGCGCCTGCGTTCTGTCTCCTGCGAGACTGTCGCCGAGCCGGAGAGCTGATTCGCCTGGGGCCGCGAGGCTCGCTTTCGGCGAAATACGCGACAAATAGGACATGTCGCCGCATTGCGATCGACCCTGCCGGCGACCACTTCCTATAGAGATGCCGGCAATAGCGAGGGCGATGCGATGAAAAATATCATTCCCACACTGGCGGCCGCTCTTCTGGCGGCGACGATCGCGCCGGCGCTCGCCGAGACCACTGTCGAGACCAAGCCTGCCGCTCCGCAGGAGGAGCATGGCGACGGCCATGGGGGCGGCTGCTGCAAGATGATGCAAGAGATGCGTCAAATGCATCAGATGCATGATCAGATGATGATGGATCACATGAAATCCATGCATCAGGGCCATGGCGCGGGCCATGATGGCGGACATGAGAGCGGCCATGACGGCCATGCGCCGGACGCTGCGCCCAAGGCGGAATAACGCTCAGCGGGCTCGTTTCCCGTAAAGAGAAACGAGCCCGGCCGGCTCACGCCGTCAGCGTCGGATAATCCGTATAGCCTCTCGCGCCCGCTCCATAGACTGTCTCGAAATCGACATCGGCGAGCGGCGCGCTCCGACGCAGGCGCTCGACGAGATCGGGATTGGAGATGAAGGGCCGGCCGAAGGCGATGAGATCGGCGCGCCCGCTCGCGAGCGTCTCCTGCGCGAGTTCCAAAGTATAGGCGTTATTGGCGATATAGGCGCCGGGAAAGCTCTTCCGCAAAGCGAGATAATCGAAAGGCGCGACATCGCGCGGGCCTTGCGTCGCGCCTTCTATGACATGAAGAAAGCCGAGCTTCTTCTCCGCCAGCCTCTCGACGAAATAGCCGAAGACGCTCTGCGGATCGCTGTCCGACATATCATACACCGGGCTCACCGGCGATATGCGCACGCCGACGCGCGAGGCGTCCCATTCCTGCAGCACGGCGTCCACGACCTCGAGGCCGAAGCGCGCGCGATTTTGCGGCGCGCCGCCATAGGCGTCCTCACGCTTGTTGGAGCCGTCGCGCAAGAACTCGTCGATGAGATAGCCATTGGCGCAATGCACCTCGACGCCATCGAAGCCCGCCTCTTTCGCATTGCGCGCGGCCTTGCGATAATCGGCGATCAGCCCCGGAATTTCACCGAGCTCCAGCGCCCGCGGCGCGGAGCAATCGGCGGCGCCGGTCTCGATCGCCACCTGCTTCGTCGTGGCGATGGCGGAAGGCGCGACCGGCGCGCCGCCGCCGGGCTGCAGCGAGACATGCGAAACGCGCCCGACGTGCCAGAGCTGCAGGACGATATGCCCGCCCGCCGCATGCACGGCCTCCGTCACCTCACGCCAGCCGGCGACCTGCTCGGGCGAATAGATCCCCGGCGTGTAGGCGTAGCCCTGCCCCTGCTGGGATATCTGCGAGGCCTCGGCGATGATGAGCCCCGCCGAGGCGCGCTGGCGATAATGCTCGGCCATCAGCGCATTGGCGGCGTTGGTCCCATGGGTGGCGCGACGGCGCGTCAGCGGCGCCATGACGATGCGATTGGCGAGCGTAAAATCGCCCAGCCGAAAGGGTTCGAACAAAGAAACGGTCATATTTTCGGATTTCCTCTCGCGCCGCGCCCCCTGCGCGGCCTCTTCCCCTCGCCACTTGGGGATTGATCGCAAATTTGTTAGGTCCGAGCCAGATGGAATGATTTTCTCGGGAAAGGGTCCCATGACCGGCGACGCAGCCAAGACCAACGCAGCCAAGACCATCGACGACGTTTTCCGCCGCCGCCTCGACGAGGCCGCGAGCACGACCGAGACGACGCTCGACGCCCTGCTCGGCGCGGAGCCGCTTTCGGGCGAAATCGCCCGGCCGGCGCGGCTGCTGGAGGCGATGCGCTATGTGGCGCTGGGCGGCGGCAAGCGGCTGCGGCCGTTTCTGGCGCTCGAATCCGCCCGACTCTTCGGCGTCGAGGGCGAGAGCGCCCGCCGGGCGGCGGCGGCGATCGAGATGATCCATTGCTATTCGCTCGCCCATGACGATCTCCCGGCCATGGACGACGACGATCTGCGCCGCGGCCGCCCCACCGCCCACAAGGCCTTCGACGAGGCCACCGCCATTCTCGCCGGCGACGGGCTGCTGACCTATGCGTTCGACGTTCTGGCCGATCCGGCGACCCATGCCGACGCGCAAATCCGCGCCCGTCTGGTGCTGGCGCTGGCCCGCGCCTCCGGGCTCGGCGGCATGGTCGGCGGGCAGGCGCTGGACCTCGAGGCCGAGAAGGCGACCAGCCCGCTCTCCCAGGAGGAGACGCTCCGCCTCCAGGCCATGAAGACCGGCGCGCTCTTGCGCATCTCGGTCGATTTCGGCGCCATTCTCGGCGGCGCCTCGGCTCCCGTGGCGGCGGCGCTCGGCCGCTATGGCGACGCGCTCGGCGCCGCCTTCCAGATCGCCGACGATATTTTGGACGCAGAGGGCGACGAGGCGGCGCTCGGCAAGCGCGCCGGCAAGGACGCCGAGCGCAACAAGGCCACCTTGATCGGCCTGCTCGGCATGGACAAGGCGCGCGAGCGGCGCGACGCGCTGGTCGAGGCGGCCATAGCGGCGCTCGCCGAGACGGGCCTCGGCGCGGCGACGGACGTGCTCGCGCAGGCGGCGCGCTTCGTCGCGCTGCGCAGCAACTGAGCGCGCCGATGAGCCACGCCGCCGAGACTCACGCGCGCCACCGGCGCCCACTGCTGTGGCGCATCGCCAGGGCGCGCGCGCGGCTGTTCTTCTGCCTGCTCGCCGGCGCGGCGATCGGCCTGCTGCTGCCCGCGAGCTGGCGCGAGGTCACGCGCGCGCTGGTCGGCTGGGACGTCTTCGCGACGCTCTATCTCCTCCTCTCGGCGGAGATGATGGCGCGCTCGACGCCGAGCTCCATACGGCGCCGCGCGCAATTTCAGGACGAAGGCCGGCTCGTCATTCTGGTGATGACCATCGCCACCGCCTGCGCCTCTATCGGCGCGATCGTCGCCGAGCTCGGGCCGGTCAAAAATCTCGAGGGATTTTCCAAGCACGCGCATATTTTCCTCGCCGTGCTCACCGTCGTGCTCTCCTGGCTGTTCGTGCATCTCACCTTCGCGCTGCATTACGCGCATGAATATTATTTCGAGCGCGCCACCACGCCGGATCGCCCCGCGGAGCTGCGCGGAGGGCTGATCTTTCCGGGCGGGCAGCAGCCCGGCTATATGGATTTTCTCTATTTCGCCTATGTGATCGGCGTCGCCTCGCAGACGGCGGACGTCTCCACCGCCTCCACGACGATGCGCGCGGCAGCGCTGGTGCAAGGCGTGCTGGCCTTTTTCTTCAACACCGCGATTTTGGCGCTCACCGTCAATATCGCCGCGGGCTTCGTATGAAACGGCGTGCTTTCTGGGCCTCGCTTCTCGCAATATCGCTCTGGCTCGGTCCCGGCCTCGCGGCCGAGGTGCGCATAGAGAATTTCGCCTTCGCGCCGGTCCATATCACCGTGCGAGCGGGTGAGACCGTCGTTTTCGTCAATCACGATCAGGCGCCGCATTCCATCATCGGCGCGATGGGCAAAGAAGAAATCTTCCACTCTCCCGAGCATGTCGATGAGGACGAGAGCTTCGACGTCACGCTGACCCGTCTGGGCGAGGTGTCCTTTCGCTGCGGGCTGCATTCTCATATGAGCGGGACGATCACCGTCGTTCCGTGAGGGCGGTTTCCATATTCTGTCCGCTATCCAGCGCCGCTCGGCGCCCATGCGGCGGCGATGGCGCGCGCCAACGGCGCGAGCGCCGGGGCGGCCGCCGGCCTCGGCCCATAGAGCGCAGCGTCCAACGCGGCCAGCGCAGGGCCAATGTCCTCGCGCGCGACAACCCTCGCCCATGCTTTTGGATCGGCCTCCGCCAAGCGGCGCGCGGCATGGCGAAAGGCGACGGCGTCCGCCATGCGAGCGGCTCGTCTCAACGCCGCGAGCGCAGCCGGCCGCCGCACGCCGATCCGTCCCCGCATGGCGGCGACGAAACAGATGAGAGCGGCCGTCGCGACGAAGCTCGCCAGCGCGGCGATCATCGGCTGCCGCGCCGACAGGCCCGGACTCTCGCGCAGCTTCGCGGCCGAGCGCTCACGCGGCGCGTCGCCGAAAGCGATGCGCCGCTCGGGCGCAATCGCCTCGCGCATCCGCCGCGTCGCGACATCGAACCAGGCGATGCGGATCGCCGGCGCATAGGCCGCGACCGCCGACACGGGCCGCACGCTCCAGCGATAAACCGCATGGGCGATCGGCCCCTGATCGGTCACGATCGTCTGCCGCTCCACTGGCGCGGCGAAAGTGATGATTCCCGGCGCGCGGAAATTGGGCAGCGGCGGCAGGCGATCGGCGGTGACGCCCTCGGCCTCCACAGTGACGGTGCGCCGCGCCGTCTCGCCGAAGGGAATCCTGTCCGGCTCTATGTCCCAGGCGTCCGTGATGCGCAGGCTTCTCGCCGGCAGAAAGCTCTCGCCCGGCGGGACCAGCCCGTCGCGGGCGCGCGCCTCTATCTGGAGAGGCGCGGAAACATATTCCGCCTCCACCCTGCCGCTCTCGTCGATGCGATAGGCGATGCGGCGCTTGAAGGGCGGAATGGTGAGCCGCCCGGCGCGCAGCGGATAGATCATCAGCACACGCTCGACCACCGGCGTCCAAAAGCCGTCGATCATCTCCTCGCTGGAGGAGTCGACGCCGAATTGCTGCCAATCGAAATCGAGCAGCGAAGGCTGGATGATATGATCCAGCAGCACGCGGCCGCGTATGGCGGAACGGATCACCAACCGCAGCGGCTCGCCGACATAGGGCGTCTCGGATGGCGCTTCGACGCGGAGCTCGACGCGGCCGAAGGGCGGCTCCTCCTGCGCCAGCGCCTGCGCGAGAGGCTGCAGCAATAAGAACAGAAGAAGCGCGAGCCGGCGCGGCATCAATCATCCTCCTCCAGCGCGCCGCCGCCGGCGCGCAAACGGCGCGCCTTCTCAGCGGCGATGCGCAGCTTCAAGAAACGGCCGGGATCGTCGTCGAGGCTCTGCAGCCAATCGGCGCTCGCACGAATGGAGCGCGCCTCGAGGCGCCGGCGCACGCGGCGATCGCGCTCATGCAGCAGAGCCGCGACGTCGATCCTCTGGCCGCCGGTGCGGCCCGCGCCTTCCGAGGCTCCGACCGCGCCAGTCGCGCCGGCGCCGCTCTCCTTCGTCTCCTCCTTGCCCTTGCCCTGCTTGGAGGCTTTGGCGCCGCCGCGGTCGCCCGGCCGCGAGCTCGTCTCGCGCTCGCCCGCCGCGCCCTCCCCGCCGCCGCCTTTGTCATCGTCGAGACTGCCGAGCGCGCGCTGCTGGCCAGTCGCGGCCGAATTGGCCTTGGCGTCGCCGCCGGCGCTCTCGCGCTCGAGCAGACCGAGCAGCAGAGTTTTATTATAGGCCGCGTCCTCATCGTCCGGATCAGCGCGCAGCGTGCGATCATAGGCGGCGACCGCCTCCCGGTAACGACCGGCGAGCGCCAGCGCATTGCCGAGATCATAGAGGCTGTCGCTATCGCGCGCGAAAGCGGCGGCGGCCTCCTCCCAGCGCCCGGCCGAATAGAAGGCGGCGCCTTTCCAGACGGGATCGGCGAAGACTTGCGCCGCAAGGGATGGCAGGCCGAGCGCCAGCAATGCGCGTCCGCCGAGCTGCGGTCCGAGAGTCCATAGAGCGCTCACGAGCGCGAGAGAGAGGAAGAAGAGAGCGAGCCTGAAGGCGCGCGGCCCGAGGCGCGCAATGGACCGCGCGCCTCCAGGCTCGCCTCTCATGCGATGATGCGGGATCATGCGCCCCTCCCCCGCAGCGCGAGCAGCAGCGGCGCCGCCGCGAGCAGCAGGATAAAGCGACCATAGTCGCGCCATTCGAGCGCGCGCAGCTCGCCTTCTGCAATATGAGCGACGCCGCGCATTTCTATCTCGCGCGCGATCTCGCGAGGATCGGCGGCGTCGCCGGCGCGCCCGCCCCCGGCGGCTGCGAGCGCCGTCATAGCGGCGCGGCGCGCGGGCTCGAGCGCATCCGCGCCGGCGCGCGCCGAGACGAAGAGACTATGCACCCTGCGCCCTTCGCGCGAGAGCGAAGCCGCGAGCCGCTCGGCGCGCGGATCGAGCCCATCGCCATCGGAGATAATGGCGATATCCGCCGCTGCGATATCCGCCTCGCGCAGCAGGCGGCGAGCGAAGGCGAGCGCGCGATCGGGCCTCGTTCCGCCATCGGGCACCGTTCTCTCGTCTATGGCGAAGAGCAGAGATTCGAGCGATTTCGCATCATCCGTCAGTGGGCTCGCGAGATAGGCGTCGCCGGCGTAGAGCGCCAGCCCGATCTGCCGCGCGCCCGAGCGCTCGAGCAGAAATTGCGCCGCCGCGATGGTTCGAGGCAAGCGCTCGGCGCGCGAGACGTCCAGCAGGATCAATGTGGCGTCGAGATTGCGAAACTGTTCGGCGCCGCGCATTTTCATCGCCGGCCCGCAGAGCGCGAGTGCGATGAGCGCGACGCTGAAAAAGATCGGCGCGTCGCTGCGGGAGGCGCCGACGCTCGCACTTCGGCGCAGCATGACTGCGAGCAGAGCCGGATCGACGATGCGGCGCCAATCGCCGAGCGCATCGCGCCGCCGCGTCGTGGCGACAAGCAAGGCCAGCGCCGGCGGAACCAGCAGCCAGAGCGGTCGCAGCAGAGCGAAATCGCCGATCTCGATCATCGTCTTTCTCTGGTCGAGAGCCCGAGCGCCGCCGCCGCCAAGAAAGCGAGCGCGCCCGGATAAATCCACAGCTCACGATAGATGATCGTCGGCGGCGCCGGCGCCGGCCCGGCGATCAGCGACTCTATCGCGCGCGTCGCAGCGTCGAGCTCGGCGCCCGTGCGTGCGCGAAACGCCACGCCGCCGCCGATCTCCGCTATGTGCTGAAGCGCGACGAAATCCACCGCATCCGTATCGTCGGGATTGGCGACCGTGTCATTCACGCCGAGGCCGATGGTGAAGATTTTCACGCCCATGTCGCGCGCCAGCTCGGCGACGGCGCCGGGCTCGCTGACGCCGGCATTATTGGCGCCGTCGGAGAGCAGTATCACGAGACGCGACGGCGCGGTGGAATCCGAAAGACGCTTCACCGCGAGGCCGAGCCCTTCGCCGATCGCGGTGGAGCGGCCGACGAGGCCGATCTCCATTTCCTCGAGCGTCGCGCTCGCCGCGCGCAGATCGAAGCTCAACGGCGCCGCGGCGAAAGCCGTCTCGGCGAAGACGACGAGGCCGATGCGATCGCCGGCGCGACGGCGGATCAGCTCCGCGCCGAAATGTTTCAGCACGGCGAGACGGCTCGCGGCGACGCCGTCGATCTCGAAATCCGTCTTCGTCATGCTGCCGGAGAGATCGAGCGCCAACATAATGTCGCGCCCGGTCGCCGGCAGCGCCGCGACGGCGCCGGCGACGCGCGGCCCGGCGAGCGCCAGCACCAGTCCGATCCAGGCGAGCGCCGAAGCGATGGCGCGCCAGGAAGGACGCAGGCCGCCCGATGCGGCGCCGGCGCCGAGCCGATGACGAATGGTCTCCGGCAATGGCAATCCGCCGCCCGCCGCGCGCCCGCGCAACAAGCGCAGCAGCAAGGGCGCGGGCAAGAGCGCGAGCGCGAGAGGCGTCGCCAATTCGAGGCCGTTCATCGATCGAGCCTCGACAGCAGCTTTTGCAATGAACGATCGAGCGTCTCGCTCGGATCATCGGCGCGCGGGCGATAGAGCGCATCGCCGAAAGCGCGGCCCTCGCCTTCGCTGAACAAAGTCGTCGTGAAAATCGCGTCGAGCCGCGTCAGCCAGGATTCGCCGTGCAAATGCGCGACGCCGCCGTCGAGCGCTCCAACGAGATCGCGCAACATCCGCGCCTGTGCGGCGAGCCGTTCCGTCGCCGGCAACGCGCGCGCCGACGCCAGCGCGGAAAGAGCGGCGCGACGCAGAGGACGATGGCGCGCGCGCCAGAACAGGACGGCGAGCGTCAACAAAGCGCCGGCGCCGCAACCGACGAGCGCCATGAGCAGAACCTCCGCCGTTCCATCCGGCGGCGGCGCGCGCAGCGGCCGCAATTGCTGGAGCAGCTCAGAAGGATCGGCCATCGAACCGCTCCATGTCCAAGCGCTCGAGAAGGCGCGCCATCGTCTCGGCGTCGAGGCCGGCGTCGATCTCGAGCGTGCGCGCGCCGAGCCGGCGCAAACGCGCCAGCCGCTCGTCCGGCGCCGTCCGCGCGCCATGTGCGATGCGCAGCAAGCCCTCTTCCACGCGCGTGCGAAACGGATAGAGACCCGGCGAAGGCGCCAACTCGAAACGATCGGCGACGAGCAGAACGGAGAGATCGCGCCGACGCGCGATGCGCGTTGCAATTACGTCGAAAGCTTCGCCCGGCGAATCCAGCGCGCTGGCGAGAGTGAGCGCCGATGTTCCGCCGACGCTCTCCATCTCCTCCAGCGCAGTGGCGAGCGATGGCTCGGCAGCTTCGGCGCTTTCCGCGAGCGCGGCGCGATGCGCCTCGGCGAGCGCGACCAGCAGCGGCGGAAAGCTCCGCGCGCCCACCGCCCAGCCGAAGCAGCGCGCGCCCGCCGAGCCGATCGCCGCGAGGCCGACGCGGCCCTGCGAGTCGATGACGCGCCAGGCGGAGGCGACCGCGGCCTCCGCCGCCGCGACCGAACGAAAGGCGCGGCGCGTGCCGAACAGCATGGGCGTGCGAAAATCGACGACAAAAAGCACGGAGCGCTCGCGCTCATCATGAAAGGTGCGCACATGCGGCGCGCCGGTGCGGGCGGTGACATTGCGATCGAGGCTGCGCATATCGTCGCCGTCCGACCACGGCCGAACGTCATAGGTCTCGGCGCCGCGCCCGCGCCGACGCCGCGCCACGCCGCCGAGCGGCGCAGTCGCAGCGGCTCCGCGCGCACTGCTGCGCGTCGAAAGCAGCCGCAGACGCATCAAGGAGTCGACATCGAGATCGACGCCGAGGACAGGCGCTTCCGCCGCGCTCATGCAGGCGGAACCGTATCGAGATAGGCGCGAATGACGCCGCGCGGCGTCTCGCCCTCGGCGAGCGCGCGCCAGCCGAGAATGGTGCGATGCGAAAGGACATCGACGGCGAGCTCGGTCACATCCTGCGGCGCGACATAATCGCGCCCGTCGAGAAAGGCGCGCGCCTTGGCGGCCGCAGCGAGCGCCAGCGTGCCGCGCGGCGAGGACGGATGCGCGATCTTCGCCGCCAGCTCCGGCGCGACGCTCGCATCGCGCGGCGCGGTGACGAGGCGCACGATATAATCCTTGATCGCGGCGGAGAGAAAAACCGATCGCGCCGCCTGGCGCGCGGCGGCGATCTCCTCCGGCTGCAGCGCCGCGGGCGGCGCGGCCGCCGCGCCCTGATCCTCGCGCTCGACGAGATCGAGAATGAGCCGCTCGGTGGCGGCGTCCGGCAGAGCCAGCTCGACATGCAGCATGAAGCGATCCAGCTGCGCCTCCGGCAGCGGGAACGTGCCTTCATGCTCTATCGGGTTCTGCGTCGCCACGGTCATGAAAGGATCGGGCAGCGCATGGGTCGCGCCGGCGATCGTCGCCTGACGCTCGGCCATGGCCTCGAGCAGCGCCGATTGCACCTTGGGCGGCGCGCGATTGATCTCGTCGACGAGCAGCAGCGAATGAAAGATCGGCCCCGCGGAAAATTCAAAGACGCTCTTGTCCTGACGCCAGATCGACGTGCCGGTGATGTCCGCGGGCATGAGATCGGGCGTGCATTGAATGCGCGCGAAGGTGAGATTGGACGCGCCGGCGAGCAGCTTGACCGCACGCGTCTTGGCGAGGCCCGGCGCGCCCTCGAGCAGCACATGGCCATCGGCGACGAGGCCGATCAGCAGGCGCTCGACCAGCGCATCGGCGCCGATGAGACGCTCCTGCAAGAATGTCCTGATCTCGCCGAGCCGCGCGCCCACATCGAAGGCGCGGTCGGGAGAGAGAAAGCGAAGCGGTTCCATCGGGTTCATGCGAAGAGTCCAATACCGGCGATTGCGCGGCGGCTCTGAACTTTCGCCTCTGCGGCCAGCTCTGTCGAGGGACAATCGTATAAAAAAATAGGGCATTTTTCCCGATTTGTCATAGAATTCATTCTATGTTGCGGCGCTCGGGCCGCTCTGCGGCGGAAAAGACGGGCTTCGCCGGCCTATTGACGGCGCCACGTCACATTTATACCAATCGTTCCCGCGCGGCCGCCTCGGCGCTCGCTCGTCCGATTCATTTGAGACATTAACTCTTTATCAACCCTATGCGGACACCGCCGATGCGCGACGATCTCGAAAGACTCTGGCGCGCCTCGGCCGGCGCATTCGCACGAGGGGGACGCTGATGTCGCCGGGCGAGACCAGCGCCGCCTTCCTCGTGGATCACGACTCGCTGCGCGCCTCGCATGGGCTCGACGAGTCCACATTCGCGGATGTCCGCTTCGTCGGCGAGACGCTCTCCGCGCGCGTGCCGGAGCTGATCGAGGACTTCTACGCCTGGCTCCGCGGCTTCTCGGATTTCGCGCGCTTCTTCGCCGACCCGCGCATGCTGCAGCGCGTGAAGGCGCAGCAAAACGAATATTGGACCGATTTTCTCGCCGCCAATGTCGATGACGCCTATGTGGAGCGCCGGCGCGTCATCGGACGCACGCATGCGCGCATCGAGCTCGGCCTGCTCATCTATCTTTTGGCCATGGAATTCGTCTCCGCCTGGCTGCGCCGCGCGATCGAGAACGACGAGCGGCTGCGCGCGCGTGCGACCGCCGCTCTCTCCGTGCGCAAGCTCATCGCCTTCGACTCGGCCGTCGTCGTCGACACCTATGGCGCGCTCACCGCGCAAAATCTCGAGGATCATCGCGAGCGCCTGCATCATGTCGCCAGCGTCATGCGCGCGGTGACGGAGGGCGATCTCGAGCGCCATATCGATCTCGCCGGCCCCAGCGACATTCTCGGCCTATCGCTCAATGATCTGGTCGACAGCCTGCGCGGAGTCGCCCGCGAGATGGAGACGATCGCCGGCGGCGATTATTCCGCGCAGCCTTCGCCGCGCAGCGACAAGGATCAGCTCGGCAAATCGCTGCAGGCGATGACGCGCGCGCTGCGGGAGGCCGCCGAGCGCAATGACCGGCAAATGTGGCTCGCCGAGCAGGAGACCGCGCTGTCCCAGGCGATGAGCGGCAATCCGACGATGCGCGAGCTGGCGCAGCGCGTGCTCGCTCTGCTGTGCCGCGCATTGAGCGCGCAGGTCGGCGCGCAATATGTCGCCGAGGATGGCGGCGCGACGCTGCGGCTCGCCGGAGCCTATGCCGGCGCCTCCGGCATGCGCGAGCATTGGCGGCTCGGCGAGGGGCTGGTGGGCCAAGTCGCGCTGGACAAGCGACGCATCGTCGTGACCGACATTCCAGAGGACGGCCTCGCCATTCATTGGGGGCTCGGACAGACGCCGCCCCGCCATCTGCTGATCTTTCCGCTGCTGCACGAAGGGGAGACGCGCGGCGTCATCGAGCTCGGCGCGATCAAGCCTTTTTGCGAGAAGCGTCTCGCTATTCTCGACTTCGTCTCGAGCGGCGTCGGACAGGCGATCAGCTCCGCCGAGGCGCGCGGCCGCATAGAGCAATTGCTGGAGGAATCGCGCGCGCAAGGCGAGGAGCTCACCGCGCAGCAGGAGGAGCTGCGTCAGGTCAACGACACGCTCGAAGAGCACACGCGGGCGTTGGAGCTGCAGAAGGAGAATCTGCTGGCGACAGAATCCGCCTTGCGGCAGAAGGCCGTGGAGCTGGAGCGCGCCAGCCGCTACAAATCCGAATTTCTCGCCAATATGTCGCATGAGCTGCGCACGCCGCTCAACAGCTCGCTCATTCTCGCCAAGCTGCTCGTCGACAATCGCGACGGCAATCTCGCGCCCGAGCAGATCAAATATGCGCAGAGCATCTATTCGGCCGGCAATGATCTGCTGGTGCTCATCAATGATATTCTCGATCTCTCCAAGATAGAGGCCGGCAAGATCGAGCTCGACATGGCGCCGACGGCGATCTCGACATTGCTCGCCGATCTCGAGCGGCGCTTCGAGCCGCTCGCGGCCGAGCGGCGGCTGCAATTCTCCATCTCCGTCGAGCCCGGCGCGCCGGACATGATCGAGACCGATCGCCAGCGCCTGCAGCAGATTCTCTCCAATCTTCTTGCCAACGCCGTGAAGTTCACCGAGCGCGGCGGCGTGCGCCTCATCGTGCGGCGCGAGAGCGCGCAGCGCGTCGCCTTCGTCGTCGAGGACACGGGGATCGGCATAGCGGACGATCAGCAGGAGACGATCTTCCAGGTATTTCGCCAAGCCAATGGCGGCATCAACCGCAAGTTCGGCGGCGCCGGCCTCGGCCTCTCCATCTCGCGCGAGTTCGCCGAGCTGCTGGGCGGCGCGCTCAGCGTGCGCAGCACGCCGGGACAGGGCAGCACATTCTCCCTGCTGCTGCCGCTGCGCGCCGATGGCGCGGCGGCTCTCGCCGTGCGACGCGAGGAGCCGCCGCCGTCGCCTGTGGCGCCCGCGCCGGCGCCGATATCGGACGATCGCGACGAGATCACGGATTCACGCCGCGTGGCGCTGATCGTCGAGGATGATCCCGCCTTTGCAGAAATATTGCGCGATCTCGCGCGTGAGCTCGGCTTCAAATGCATCGTCGCAGGCTCGGCCGGCGACGCGCTGACGCTGGCGCGACGCTTCCGTCCGCAAGCCGTGCTGCTCGACATCGGCCTGCCGGACCAGTCGGGCCTCACCGTGCTCGAGCTGCTGAAGCGCGACCCCGCGGTCCGCCATGCGCCGATCCATGTGGTCTCGATGCATGATTATCAGAAAGTGGCGCGCGAGATGGGCGCCGTCGGATACATATTGAAGCCGGCCAAGCGCGAGCAGCTCGTCTCCGCCTTCCGCCTGCTGGAGGACCGGCTCGATCGCGACAAGTCGATCCTGATCGTCGAGGACGAGGGCGTGCAGCGCACCGCTCTCATGGAGCTCTTGTCTTCCGCCGGCGTGGAGATCGTCGCGGTCGCGACGGCCGAGGACGCCTCGCGCGAGATCGACGCGCGCCCCTTCGACTGCGTGGTTCTCGACCTCATGCTGCCCGGCGTCAGCGGCTTCGAGTTTCTGGAGCGCATGAGCCGCGACGAGACGCGCGTCGCGCCGCCGGTGATCATCTACACCGCGCGCTCGCTCAGCATGGACGAGGAGCAGAAGCTTCGGCGCCTGTCGAAATCCATCATCATCAAAGGCGCGCGCTCGCCGGAGCGGCTCATAGAGGAGACCACTCTTTTCCTGCATCAGGCGGAATCGAAGCTGTCGCCCGAGCAGCAGCATATGCTCGAGATCGCGCGCAGCCGCGACAGCGTTCTCGACGGCCGCCACGTGCTGCTGGTCGAGGACGATGTGCGCAATATATTCTCGCTGACGGCCGTGCTCGAGCGTGAAGGCATGACGGTGCAGATCGCCCGCAATGGCAAAGAAGCGCTGGAGCGCATCGATCGCGATCCGACGATCGATCTGGTGCTGATGGATCTGATGATGCCGGAGATGGACGGGCTCGCCGCCATGCGCGCGATCCGCGAGCGCGAGGACAAGGCCGCTCTGCCGATCATCGCGCTCACCGCCAAGGCCATGCCCGACGATCGCGCGCAATGTCTTTCGGCCGGCGCCAATGATTATATCTCCAAGCCGATCGACGTCGAGAAGCTCTTGTCGCTGATCCGCGTATGGATGCCGAAATGATCCTTCTCGACTCCGATGAGAAAGCCGAGATCGAGCTGGACCTCCTGCTGGAGGCCATATTCCGGCTCTATCAGCATGATTTTCGCGGCTATGCGCGCTCCTCTCTGCGCCGCAGCGTCGCCCGCGCTCAGATCGCGCTGCGATGCGCGACGATCACCGATCTTCTCGACCGCATCGTCCACGACAGGGGCGCTTTCACGGAAGCGTTGCGCCATCTCACCATACAGGTGAGCGATCTCTTCCGCGATCCTTGCTATTTCCGCGGGCTGCGCGAGACGGTCGCGCCGCATCTCGCCACCTATCCTTCGCTGCGCTTCTGGGTGGCGGGCTGCGGAACCGGCGAGGAGGCCTATTCCATCGCCATTCTCCTGCACGAGGAAGGGCTGCTCGAGCGCTCGCTCGTCTATGCGACCGACATAGACAAGGAGAGCATGGCGATCGCGCAGGCCGGCGCCTATGAGCTCTTCCGCATGGGCGGTTTCGCCGAGAATTACCACGGCTCCGGCGGACGCGCGGCGCTCTCCGACTATTTCGTCGCGCGCGGCGCCTATGCGACCATCGCGCCCTTTCTGAAGCAGCGCATCCTGTTCTGCGACCACAGCCTCGCGACCGACGCCGCCTTCGCCGAAATGCACCTCATCTCGTGCAGGAACGTGCTCATCTATTTCGACCGAACGCTGCAGGATCGCGCGATCGGCCTGTTTCGCGAGTCGCTCTGCGCGCGCGGCTTCATCGGCCTCGGGCCGAATGAATCGCTCGCCTTCTCACGTCATGCGTCTTCTCTAGAGATTCTTTCGGCTGACGAGCACATCTATCGGGTGAAATGATGAGAGCGATCGAAAACTCCTCGAACCCGTCCGGGCGTCGGCGGTCGTCGACGCCCGATTTCGACTCGGGCCGCACGTCCAAGCTCCCGGTCGTTCTCATCGTCGATGATTTCGCGGAGAATCTGATCGCGATGGAGGCGCTGCTGCGTTGCGACGCGTTCGACATCGTCACCGCGCAATCGGGCCGCACCGCGCTCGACATTCTCCTCGATCGCAGCATCGCGCTCGCCATCGTCGATGTGAACATGCCGGAGATGGACGGATTCGAGCTGGCGACGCTGATGCGCGGCGTGGAGAAGACGCGCTATGTGCCGATCGTCTTCGTCACCGCGCATTCGCCGGACGTCTCGCGCATGTTCAAGGGATATGAGGTCGGCGCCGTCGACTATCTGTTCAAGCCGATCGACGAGCAGGTGCTGCGCAGCAAGGTCGACGTCTTCGTGACGCTGGAGCGGCAGCGCCAGCAGCTTCTGCAAGTGGAACGCATGCGCGAGATGTTCGTCGGCATTCTCGGGCATGATCTGCGCAATCCGCTGCAGAGCATACTCACCTCCGCCGAGCGCTCGCTGAGCGTTGCGCAGGACGACGATCTGCGCAAGGCGCTGCAGCTCATTCGCCAGAGCGGCCAGCGCATGGCGCGGATGATCGAGCAGATTCTCGATCTGACGCGCATCAGAATGGGCGGCGGCCTCGCCATCCGTCCCGCCGCGGCGAATTTCCGGCGCGTCGTCGAGCAGATCGCCGATGAGTTCAGCGGACGCGGGCGCGCCCTGCGGCTCGATTTCGACGGCGACATGGACGGCGCCTGGGATGTCGACCGCATTCTGCAGCTTCTCTCCAATCTCCTCGGCAACGCCGTCGAGCACAGCCCGCCCGGCGCGCCGGTCTCGCTGCGGATCGACGGCGGCGCGGCGGACTTTGTCGTGATCCACGTCTGCAATGGCGGACGCGGCGTGCCGAGCGCGCTGCGCGACGCGCTGTTCGAACCCTTCGCCAGCAGCGACCGCATGCGTGGCCTCGGCCTCGGCCTGTTCATCTGTCGGCAGATCGTGCTGGCGCATGGCGGCGCGATCGAATTCGAATCGGATGATTCGCGCGGCACATGCTTTCACATTCGGCTGCCGCGTCGCTGCGCGATCGAGGCGCCGCTCCACGATTCGCGCGGCGTCGACGGGCGATCGGAACCGCTACGCTGCGGCGACGCGCTCTTCGGCGTCGGCGCGCGGCCGTCGCGCAGAGGCGTCATTCTCGTCGTCGACGACGACGCCGATGTGCTCGACTCGCTCGAGCTGCTGCTGACGACAGAGGGCCATGAGGTGCTGGCCGCCGCAGACGGCGACGCCGCGACCAAGATCGTCGTCGGCGACCGCGCCCGGCCGGACATGGTGATCATCGATTATCATCTGCCCAATGGCGTGGTGGGGCCGCTCGTCGTGCGGCGCCTGCGCGAGCTGCTCAATCGCGACCTTCCGGCGCTCGTCCTGAGCGGCGCCACAGCGGATGAGGACGCCGTCCGCATCCCGCTGCAAAACAGCGCGCAGCTCGGCAAGCCGGCCGACGTCGAGCGGCTGCTGGAGACGATACAGAGATTGCTCGCCGAGAACGCCGCGCCCTGAGCCGAGCGCGCTCCGCTCAGGCGAGCGCGGCCTCTATGCGCGGGCGAATCTTCGCCGCGAAATCATCGAGGCTCGCAAGCGCGAGAGACTCGTTCGCCGTCGCCGGCTTCAGCAGCAGCGAGCCCACGCCGAGCCGCCGATGAATGCCGACGATATTCTCAGCGAGCTCCTCATAGCTTCCGATGAGCGAGCGCTCGACGATCTCCTCCGGATCGAAAGAGGCCAGCGCATTTTGCGCGAGAAAAATGCCGCGCATGCGATCGGCGAAACGCGCGATGAAGGGCAGCGCCTCCGCCAGCGCCTTCTCACGCGTCTCGGCGGCATAATAGAAGCGCGCCAGAGCAAGACGCGGATCGGCGGCCGGCCCCGTCGCGCGATAGGCGGCGGCCGCCTGCTCGATCTTGGCGATCGGCACAAGCGAGGCCGCCATTATGCCGAAGCCCTTGCGCGCCGCATATTCGATCGCTGACGGCGTGGATGTGGCGATCCAGGTCGGAATCGGCTTTTGCAAAGGCTTGGGACAGAGCGCGAGATCATCGACATGAAAATGCGCGCCGGAGAAAGTGACGCGATCTTCATAGAGCAGACGCTCGATCAGCTCGAGCGCCTCGAGAGTCATGTCGCGCGAGTCCTCCTTCGCCGCGTGAAAATGCTTGTTCTGCGCTGGAAAGGGGCCGCCCTTGGCGACGCCGAAATCGAAACGGCCATTGGAGAGAACGTCGATGGTCGCGACATCCTCCGCCACCTGGATCGGATTGCGGAAAGCGAGCAGCACCGCCGCCGAGCCGAGCCGCACGCGCGAGGTGACGCCGGCGAGATAGGAAAGCAGCGTCAATATGGATGGGCTGACGGCGTCATCGTCGAAATGATGCTCGGCGACCCAGGCCTCCTCGAAGCCGACCTCCTCCGCGCGGCGCACGAGACGCGTCTGCGCGTCGAAGCAGGCCTTATAGTCGCGAACAGGGTTTTCATAGGTGCAGAACACGCCGATGCGCATGGCCGAAGCTCCTCCTGGCACGCTATATAGGTTTGTTATATAGCTTAGGCCCCGGTCACGCCGGCGGCAAGCGGCGGATGCGCAATTCCGCGGCGTTTCCAGCCGAAGCGGAGGCCTGCTCTGCGGCGCCGCAAAGCGCTGTCACGATTGTGTCATCGAACAAGGCTGTGAGTGCGGGGCTCCTCCTCTTCCTCGTCAGCGCCACAGGCCGATTCGAATGGACTTCTCCCGTCGCTTCACATTCCTCTTCTCCGCTCCCAATTTCGAGGCCGATGACCTCGAGGGGCTGCGCGTCAGTCAGATCATCGCCGCGATCGAGAGCATGGGCTTTCAGGTTGTGCGCGCGCGCCGCGTGGAGGACGCCGAGATCGTCGTGCAGACCGACGCCGCCATCGGCTGCCTCGTCGTCGATTGGGGCAAGAAAGGCCTCGAGGGCAAGACCGCCTCGCTCATCGATCTCATGCGCAAGCGCGGCCTCGAAATGCCGATCGTGCTGCTCATTCGCCGCAAGCGCTTCGAGGATATTCCGGTCGAGGTGCTGGACTTCATCGACGGCTATGTCTTCCTCGCCGAGGAGACGCCGGAATTCATCGCCAAAAATCTCGTCTCGCGCCTGAAGCAATATGCGGAGACGCTGAAGACGCCCTTCTTCGGCGCGCTGGTCGATTACGCCGAGGAAGGCAATCAGCTATGGACCTGCCCCGGCCATAATGGCGGCATTTTTTATAGCCGCAGCCCGATCGGCCGCATCTTCATGGAGCATTTGGGCGAGGCCGTGTTCCGCGACGATCTCGACAATTCCGTCGTCGAGCTCGGCGATCTGTTGACGCATGAAGGTCCGGCGCTCGCCGCGCAAAAGGCGGCGGCGGAAATCTTCGGCGCGGAGAAGACCTATTTCGTTCTCAACGGCACATCCTCCTCCAACAAGGTCGTGCTCACCAATCTTGTCGCCGAGGGCGATCTCGTGCTGTTCGATCGCAATAATCACAAGGCGGCGCATCATGGCGCCTTGCTGCTCGGCGGCGGCGTGCCGATCTTTCTGCCGACGACGCGCAATGCGCATGGCCTCATCGGCCCGATCGATCACGAGGCCTTCGACGAGGAGAAATTGCGCGAGCGCATTCGCGCCAATCCGCTGGTGAAGGACAAGGACGCCTGGCGCAAGGAGCGGCCTTTCCGCGCCGCCGTCATCGAGCAATGCACTTATGACGGCACCATCCATAACGCCGAATGGATCGTCAGCAAGATCGGCCATTTGTGCGATTACATTCTCTTCGACGAAGCCTGGGCCGGCTTCATGAAGTTTCATCCGCTCTATGAGCGACGCTATGCGATGGGGCTCAAGAATCTCACCGAGGCCTCGCCCGGAATCGTCGCGACGCAATCGACGCATAAGCAGCTCGCCAGCTTCTCGCAGGCCTCGCAAATCCATGTGCGCGATCGCCATATAAAGGGCCAGCGGCGGCGCGTGGAGCATCGCCGTTTCAATGAAGGCTTCATGCAGCACGCCTCCACCTCGCCCTTCTATCCGCTGTTCGCCTCTTTGGATGTCGGCGCGCAAATGATGAAGGGCCGCTCCGGCGAGCTTTTGTGGGACGACACCATCCGGCTCGGCATAGAGCTGCGCAAGAAGCTGCGCGCGGTGCGGCGCGAGTTCGAGGCCAAGGAGCAGGACCCGGCGCGGCGCTGGTTCTTCGATCCTTTCGCGCCCGATTGGGTCTCCATTCCAGACGCGGCGCGCGAATCCGGCGCGCATCGCGTTCCCTGGGAGAGCGTCTCCACCGATCAGCTCGCGCGCAATCCCGACTTCTGGGCGCTGGCGCCGGATGCGCGCTGGCATGGATTCTCCAATATGGCGCCGGGCTTTGCGATCACCGATCCGGCCAAGCTCACTCTGCTGACGCCAGGCTTCGATCGCGAGACCGGCGCCTATGCCGATCATGGAATCCCGGCGCCGATCGTCGCGCAATATTTGCGCGAAAATCGCATCGTGCCGGAGAAGAACGACCTCAACTCTCTGCTGTTTCTGCTGACGCCGGGCGTCGAATCGAGCAAGGCGGGAACGCTCGTCTCCTCGCTCGTCGCCTTCAAGCGCCTGCATGACGACAATGCGCTGCTGCAGGATGTGATCCCCGAATTTGTCGCGCGCCGCTCCGCGCGCTACAGGGGCGTGCGGCTGCGCGATCTTTGCGGCGATATGCATCGCTTCTTCAAGGAGGCGAACGCCAGCTCGCTGCAGCAGGCGCAATTCCGGCAGGAGCATCTGCCCGAGATGGCGATGACGCCGCGCGAGGCATATCTGCGCCTCGTGCGCAATGACGTGGATTTCCTGCCGATCGACGAGATAGAGGGCCGCATAGCGACGACGCTCTTCGTCATCTATCCGCCGGGCATTGCGACGATCGTTCCGGGCGAGCGGCTCGACACGAAGGCGCGGCCCATGCTCGAATATTTGCGCATGTTCGAACGCAGCGCCAATCTCTTCCCCGGCTTCGATTATGAGATCCAGGGACTCTACAAGCAGTGGAACGGCGAGGCGAAGATGCGGCTCTACACTTATGTGGTGCAGGAATGAGCATGATCGAAGCGAGCGCCGAACGCGCGACGATCCTCGTCCGCCCCTCGCGCGACGAGGATGTCGACGCCATGCTGGCGATCTATCTCCAGCATGTGCGCAAGGGGCTCGATCCATCCGAGGCGCCGCTCTACGAGCCGCCGCAGAAGGAGGATTTGAAGCGCCGACGCAAGAATATGGGCAATCACCGGCTGCCGCATCTCGTCGCCGAGCATGAGCGCGCCGTTCTCGGCTACGCCTATGTCGTGCCCTTTCGCAAAAGGCCGGCCTATCGCTATGTCGTCAAGCATTCGATCTATGTCGATCCGCGCCATCTGCATCGCGGCGTCGGCCGGCTGCTGCTGCAAGCGCTCGTCGATTCCTGCGCGGCGGCCGGCTTTCGGCAGATGATCGGCTATGTCGACGCCTCCAATGAGGCGTCGCTGAAGCTGCATGAGGCGATCGGCTTTCGGCAGGCCGGATATCTTTCCGGCGTCGGATTTAAATTCGGCCGCTGGACGGATTCGGTGATCTTGCAGCGCTCGCTCGGCCTCGGCGCCGCGACGCCTCCCGATGCGCGCAGCTGACGCTGCAGGCCGCGCGGCGGTCATGCTATGATCGGCGCATGATTCCGCTTCGCCGCCTCCTGCCCTTCGCCCTTTTGCTCTTCTTCGCCTCGCCCGCGGCCGCGGCGGCGCGCAATCCTTGCCAGGATGTAGAGGATGCGGGCGCGAGCTACACCATCTGCGTCTTCGACACGCGCAGCGATTCCATTCGCCTCTTCCTCGCCGATGCGAAAGGCGAGGTCTATGGCTCCTTCTCGGCGCTCGACGCCGCACTCGCGCAGAAGGGCGAAAAGCTTCTCTTCGCGATGAACGCCGGAATGTATGACGAGCGGCGCCTGCCGATCGGACTCTATGTCGAAGGCGGCCATATGGAGAAAAGCGCCAACACCCATTCGGGCGCCGGCAATTTCCACATGAAGCCCAATGGGATTTTCTGGGTGGAGGGCGCGCGCGCCGGCGTCACGGAGACGCAGCGTTTTCTCAAAGAGCGGCTGCATCCCGCCTATGCGACACAATCGGGGCCGATGCTCGTTGTCGGCGGACGCATCAATCCGCGCATCCACGACACCGGAACGTCGATGAAGATTCGCAATGGAGTCGGCGTGCGCGACGGCCATATCGTCGCCTTCGCCATCTCCAATCAGCCGGTGACATTCCACGCTTTCGCGACTCTCTTTCGCGAGCGTTTGAAATGTCCGGACGCGCTCTTCCTCGACGGCTCGATCTCGGCGCTCTATGCGCCTTCGCTCGCGCGGCACGATCGCTTCCGCCCCATGGGGCCGATCGTCGGCGTCGTCGAGCGCGCGCGCTGACGCGCGCCGCTCACGCCGCTTCGTTGACGGTGAAGGCGCCGACGAAATCGGGGTCCGCGAGAATCTCGCCCGTCTCCCACAGCAGATAATCGCCGGGGCCGGCGATGCGGAAACGGCCGAGGTCCGGCGGCAGGCGGACCTTGCGGCCGGCGTCCTTGCCTTCGAGCTCTATGTCGACGCCGGTTCCGTCGATGGCGGCGATCGTGCCGAACATCTGACGCAGCACCTTGCCGTGCGGCGTCACGCGGGTGAGACCGATGAGCGCGCGCTTGCCGATCATTTGCGCGCGGGCCTGGATCCATTCGCTCCTGCCGAGTTCCATTGTTTTCTCCCATCACCAATTGTTGCACGACGTCTCTGATGCAGAGATGCCATGATCGAGATCGTCATTGATGTGCGCCCGCGCACGCGCCGGGCTGCAGCCGCTCTGGGACGCCTCACGCCCCCATCAGCGCGCCGACATGAGCGGCGACGCAGGCGGCGAGGTCATCCGGCCGATAGCCGCCCTCGAGCAATGAGACGACGCGCCCGTCACAGCGGCGCGCGGCGATCTCTGCGAGGCGCAGCGTAAGCTCGGCGAAGTCCTGTCTTTGCAGGCGCAAACCGCCGAGAGGATCGTGCAAATGCCCGTCGAAACCGGCGCAAATGAGGAGGATGTCCGGCGCAAAATCGTCGAGGCGCGGGAGAATCGCCTGCGTCCAAGCCTGCGCGAATTGCTCGCCGCCGGAGCCTTTGGCGAGCGGGACGTTGACGATGTTGTCATGCGCGCCGCGCTCGCTCGCGGCGCCGGTGAAGGGATAGTGCGGCGATTGATGCGAGGAGCAATAGAGGACCTTTCGGTCAGACCAGAAGATCTCCTGCAATCCATTGCCGTGATGCACGTCGAAATCGACGATGGCGACGCGCTCGGCGCCATGGGCGGCGATGGCGTGACGCGCCGCGATGGCGGCATTGTTGAAGAAGCAGAAGCCCATGGCGGCGTCGCGCGTCGCATGATGGCCGGGCGGGCGCATGGCGACGAAAGCGTTGCGGGCGGCGCCGCGCATCACCTCGTCGACGGCGAAGGTCGCGCCGCCGGCAGCGCGCAGCGCGGCCTCGAGCGAGCCCGCGCTCATGACGATATCGGGACCGAGCGTCGCGAGCCCGCTTTGCGGCGCGGCTTTCTCGAGACGCTCGAGCAGAGAGGGCGCATGAACGGCGAGGATCGCCTCGCGCGAGGCTTCCGGCGCCTCGGCGCGGCGCAGCGCGGCGAAGGCGTCGCCATTCAGGGCGGCGACGATGGCGCGCAGCCGCTGCGGCTGATCGGGACGGCCTGCGCCGACCTCATGCGCGAGGCCGGATGCGTGGGTGACGAGGAGAGTCGTCGGCTCGGCGCCGCCCGCCGCAACGAAATCGGGCGAAAGCGCCAGCCCTGCCGCTAGCGCAAGCGTCTGCCGACGGGTGAAAGTGGATGACGCCGGCGCTCGTCCGACCATCGGCTCAGCGGCCCACCTGCCCCCTGTGCCGCAGGAAATGGTCGGCCAGCACAATGGCCATCATCGCCTCGCCAACCGGCACGGCGCGAATGCCGACGCAAGGGTCGTGGCGGCCCTTGGTGACGATCTCGGTCTCTTGGCCATTGCGGTCGATGGTGCGGCGCGGCGTCAGGATCGAGGAGGTCGGCTTGACCGCAAAACGCGCGACGATCGGCTGGCCGGTCGATATGCCGCCGAGCACGCCGCCGGCCTGATTGGTAAGAAACTCCGGTCTGCCGTCCGGCCCGACGCGCATCTCGTCGGCGTTGGCTTCGCCGGAGAGCTCGGCCGCGGCGAAGCCGGCGCCGATCTCCACCCCCTTCACGGCATTGATCGACATGAAGGCCGAAGCGAGATCGGAGTCGAGCTTGCCATAGATGGGCGCGCCCCAACCGGCGGGAACGCCTTCGGCGACCACCTCGATCACTGCGCCGATCGACGAGCCGGATTTGCGCACGCCGTCGAGATAATCGGCCCAGAGCTTCGCGGTTTCGGCGTCGGGGCAGAACAGCTGGTTGTTCTCTGCCTCCGCCCAGTCGAAGCGGGCGCGGTCGATTTTATGCGGGCCGATCTGCACCAGAGCGCCGCGTATGGTGACGCCGGCGAGCACTTTGCGCGCCACAGCGCCGGCGGCGACGCGCGCCGCCGTCTCGCGCGCCGAGGAGCGCCCGCCGCCGCGATAGTCGCGAATTCCATATTTCGCGTCATAGGCGTAATCGGCGTGACCGGGGCGGTATTTCTCGGCGATATCGCCATAATCCTTGGAGCGCTGGTCGGTGTTCTCGATCAGCAGCGCGATCGGCGTTCCGGTCGTGACCTGCCGGCCGGCGGAATCGGCGAAGACGCCGGACAGGATTTTCACCGCATCGGCCTCCTGCCGCTGCGTGGTGAAGCGCGACTGGCCGGGCTTGCGCTTGTCGAGAAAGACCTGAATCTCGGCCTCGGTCAGCTCCAGCCCTGGCGGACAGCCGTCGACGACGACGCCGAGCGCCGGCCCATGGCTCTCGCCGAAAGTGGTGATGCGGAAGAGATGGCCGAAACTGTTGTGGGACATGGAGCGCCGATCACAAATTTGCCGAGGGCCGGTTTTAGGCGCCGGCCGCCGCGGGGTCAAACGCGAATGGCGGGCCGTCGGATCATGGCCTACACTGCAGCCGACGTCAGCGCCGAAAAGGGCCCGCCCGAAAAATGATTTCTCCCGCCTTCGCGCAGAAAATGGCGCGCTACAACGCCTGGCAGAACGAGAGTCTCTACGCCGCGGCCGATACGCTCTCCGACGAGGCGCGGCGCGCCGATCGCGGGGCCTTCTTCAAATCGATCCATGGCACGCTGAATCATCTGCTCTGGGCGGACGCCATGTGGATGAGCCGCCTCGCCGGCGACCCGAACCCGAATGTAACGATAGAAGACTCGGCCTCTTTCCGCGCCGATTGGACGATCATGAAATCGGAGCGCGCAGCGATGGACGCGCGACTGATCGCCTTTGCGGACGCCTTCGACGCGGCGGCGCTCGAGGGCGATTTTTCCTGGTATTCGGGCGCCAAGCAGACGGACATCATCAAGCCGCGCAAGCTCGTCGTCGCCCATATCTTCAACCATCAGACCCATCATCGCGGACAGGTCCATGCGATGCTGACGGCGGCCGGCGCGCGTCCACAGGACACGGATCTGATCTTCATGTGAGGCCGGTTTGATGCGAGCCTGAAGGCTCGCGGTCCAGGGAGCGTATTGGACCGCGAGCCTTCAGGCTCGCTTTATGAGCATCACGCCGCTTTGCTGGCCGCGCGCTCCGGCGCGGCGACGACTTGCGCCGTCTCGGCCGGCTCGGCCGGCGCGCCGATCCACTCAGAATGCGCCGGAATCTTCTCGCCCTTCATCACCACGGTCAGCGGGCCGAGCCGCGCGAAATCGCCGACATGGGTGTCGTAGAGCACGGTGGAGCCGGCGCCGACGGTCACGCCGCGGCCGATCTCGACGCGGCCGACCTTCATCACCCGGTCCTCATAGAGATGCGTCTGCAGCGCCGCGACCTGATTGAGCGCCGCATAATCGCCGACGCTCACGCAGTCGAATTCGGTGATGTCGGTCATGTCCATGAACACGCCCTTGCCGAATTTCGAGCCGAACAGGCGCAGCATCCAGGGCAGGAAGGGCGTGCCGCGCAAATGCTCGAGCAATATTTTGCCAGCGAGGCCCCAATAGAGCACGGCGCAGGCCTCTGTGCGCATGGCCCAGAAGGACCACATGGGCTTCACCTGCGGCTCATAGCGCCCCATGGTCAGCCATTTCACCGCCACCACGACCAGCGTCATGCCGAGCGAGATGAGCGTCGATGACAGCACGAACAGCCAGAACACCGACCAATAATCGCCATCGATGAGCTTCTGGCCGAAGCTCTCCACCGCCCATGTGCCGAAAGTGATGAACAGCATGGTCGGCAGCGAGACGTTCACCGCCTCATAGGCCGCGCGCGCCGCTTTTTTCCAGAAGGGCGGCTGATAGGTCCAGGCGGCGCCGCCGCCGTCGAAAGTCTGGCGCACCGGCAGCTTCATCGGCGGCGAGCCGAACCAGGTGTCGCCCTCGGAGAGTTCGCTATTGGCCGGCGGCTTGGATTTGATGCCGATCAGCGCGCCATTAGGAATCTCGGAGCCCGGCGGCACCACGGCGTCATTGCCGACGAAGACGCGCGCGCCGGTCTTCACCTTCTTCAGATACATCCAGCCGCGGCGCATATCCTCGTCGCCGAGCACCACCTCATCGGCGATGAAGCATTTCTCGCCGATCTCGACGAGATCATAGCGGCCGGAGAGATTGGTCGAAATCTCCGAATCCTTGCCGATCTTGGCGCCCATCAGCCGGTACCAGGTCCGCATATAGAGCGTGGCGAAGAGCGAGGAGAGCGTCTCCAGCGTCACCTCGGTGGCCAGCGCCACCGCCCATTTGCGCAGATAGAAGCCGGACCACACCGAATAGGTCCCCTCCGAGACCCGCGGCAGCACGATCCAGCGGAAGGCCACGATGAAGGCCACGGTGACGAGCACCAGCACGAAAGCCGTCGGCCAGGCGAAGAGCGGGATGGCGGCGAGATAGAGGGCGTGATCGACATCCGTTATGCCGAGCCAATTGTCGAAACGGTCGAACACCCAGAAGGCCGGGAAGATCGGCAGCAGGCCGAGCGGCGGCAGCGCCAGCACCAGCACGGTGAACATAAAGCCCATGGCGAGCCGTTGCGGCGTGGAGGCCGTCGATTGCGGATCGAGCGTGCGGGCGTCGACATCGCCCTTGTAGCGCGCCGGCGAGCCGTCCCAAATCTCATAGGCGCCGATATGCGAGCCGGCGGGAACCGAGGTCAAATCCTCGAGCGCGCCGCCCTCGCCGATGACGACATTCTCCTCGATGACGCAGGAAGTGCCGACATAGGCGTCGGCGCCAATGTCGATCGTCCCGATGATCAGCTCATTGCCGACGACGCGGGCGTTGGCGAGCTTCAGCTTGGAGCCGAGGCTCGCGCCATCGCCAATGCTGACGAGATCGATCGCGCCGACGTCCAATTCGCCGATGATGGCGTCCTCGCCGATCTTGGCGCCGAGCGCGGAAAGATAGAGGCGCATCAAGGGCGAGCACTGGAACCATTTGGCGTGGGTGAGGCCCATGAGCCGCTGCGCCAGCCACCAGCGATAATAATAGACGCCCCATAGCGGGTAGCGCCCCGGCTTGGTGCGGCCGATGACCAGCCATTTGCCGAGGATCGACACCGCCACAGTGGCGATGTTGACGCACATATAGACGCCGAGCAGCGCCGCCACCTCCTCGAGGATATTCGCGTCCGGCGAGGTGAGCAGCTGATAGGAGACGAAGACGCCGAGCCACTGCGAGGTGACGAAGGCGAGGATGAAGGGCAGCGCCGCGGCCTGGGCGAGGCCGCAGAGGAAGCGCCGCAGCAGCGGCGGCGGCGTGAAGGAAAGATCACGCGGCGGCCCGGCGAGCGCCGCCTTGCCGTCGAGATGCGCGGCGAGGGCGCGAAGATTGCGCTCGGAATAGAGGTCCTGCAGCGTGATCGAGGCGAGATGCGCCGTCTCGCGCACCACGGAAACGAAACGCGCGGCGAGCAGCGAATGGCCGCCGAGATCGGTGAAGAAATCCGCGTCGAAGGGAATGGCGCCGGGCGGCAGCACGCGCTTGGCGGCGTCGAGCAGCGCGGCCTCGGTCTGAGTGCGCGGCTCCTCCTGCGCCTCTGTGTCGATCAGCGGGGCGGTCAGCGGCGCCCGCTTCAGCGCCTTGCGGTCCACCTTGCCGGAGGAGAGCCGCGGCAGCGAGGTCACGACCTCGAACCGGCCCGGAACCATATAGGAAGGCAGAAACTCGCGCAGCTTGGCGCGCAGGTCGCGCGGGTCCGGCGACACGGCCGTCGCGCCGACAAGAAAGGCGACGAGCTCGTCCAGCCCATTCTCATTGCGCAGAACGACGGCCGCCTGACGTATATGGTCGAGGCGCGTGAGCGCGGACTCGATCTCGCCCAGCTCGACGCGGAAGCCTCTGATCTTCACCTGATCGTCGATGCGGCCGCGAAAATGCAGATCGCCATTCTCGTCCAGAATCACCGCGTCGCCGGAGCGATAGAGGATCGGATCGGAGCCGTCCGAGGGGAAAGGATTGGCGATGAACTTCTCGGCCGTCAGCTCGTCGCGCCGCAAATAGCCCTTGGCGACGCCCGGCCCGCCGATCAGCAGCTCGCCCTCGACGCCCGGCGACAGCAGCGCCAGATTTTCATCGACGACATAGCAGCTGTAATTGGGGATCGGCTTGCCGATCGTCACCGTCTCATTGGGCCAGACCTCGGAGACGGTGGCGACCACGGTCGCCTCCGTGGGGCCGTAGCTGTTGAAGATGGTGCGGCCGATGCGCGTCCAGCGTTCCGCCACCGAAGGCGGGCAGGCCTCGCCGCCGAGCACGATCTTCTTCAGCGTCGCGACATCGCGCGGCATGGCGGCGAGCAGCGTCGGCACAGTGTCGAGCACGGTGACGCCGGCTTCCTCCAGAATATCGGGCAGCGCCTCGGTCTCGCCGATGATCTGCGGCGTGGCGACGAAGAGCGACGCGCCGGCGAGATAGGGAATCCAGATCTCCTCCATGGAGAGGTCGAAGGCGACGGAAGCGCCCTGGAACACCACATCGGAGGCCGAGATTTGGTAGATCTCATTGGCCGAGCGCAGATAATGGCAGATGTTGCGCGCCGTGACGACAATGCCCTTGGGCGTTCCCGTCGAGCCGGAGGTGTAGATGAGATAGGCCGGATGATCGCCCGTGGCGCCGAGGGCGCGCGGATCGGGGCAGACGCCCCCCGCGACCGCGATCTCGGCGTCGATCAGCGTCTCCACCGAAACCACGGGGGCGGCCTTGCCGGCGAAAGCGGCGGAGGTCAGGAGCGCCTTGGCGCCGGCGTCGGCGAGGCAGACGGCGATGCGGTCGACCGGAGCGTCGGCGTCGAAGGGCAGCCAGGCGGCGCCCGTCTTGGCGATGGCGATCTGCGCGATCAGCAGCTCCGGCCCACGCGCGCCCCACAGGCCGACGACGTCGCCCGGCCCGATCTCGCGCGCTGCGAGGCCACAGGCGATGGCCGCGGCTTCCGCATCGACCTCTCGATAGGTGAAGCGCCGCTCCAAGGTCGCCATGGCCAGCGCATTGGGGCTGGCGACGACGCGGGCGGCGAAAATCTCGCAGAGCAGCTCATCGCGCTGCAGATGCGGCATGGCCGGACCGCGCAGCACGGCCCCGGTCCGGGCCGCTTCCTCGGCGATCGGCGCGCCGTCGAGGGGCGCGCTATTGGCGAAACTGGGGTTCAACTCATTCATCGCGTGACATATCCGCGGGAAATCCGCGCTCATCTAGCATGAGAGCGAAGGACGATCCTATCCCGCATCCAGGCTGAATGCGGGATGAACCCACTATGGGAGGGAATTTGTTGCCGAAAAGACCGGCCGAGCGAACGACGGGCCTTTCTGCGTCATATTCATGACGGACTGGTTACAATAAGAGATCGCCTCGGCGAACAGCCATTTACGTCTCGGCGAGAAATGGGCTGAGCCCCTCCTCCGCGCGCCACGACGGCGAGAACTTCGATTTTCATCAATTTCCATGCAGACGGCTCTCGAGCAAACCGGCGGCCTCGATCAGCGCGGGGACTGGGCGCGGCAAAGCCGGCCGCTTCGGCCGGCCGCCTCCGCCGGGTCCTCGCCCCGCGATCCTCACCATGAGTGGAAATAGGGGCGCCTCGCGATTCGACCATCCCGGCCTCCGCCGGACGGTGCGTCGCAATCCTACGCCGCCCCGGCGAAATCAAGGCGCGCCCGGCCGCTCGACATGAAAGAGGACGGGCTGCGCGCCGGCGCGCTCAAAACGCAGCGTGCCGCGCACGGTCTCGCCTTCCGCGAGCGGACCGCGCAGATCCACCAGCATAAGGTGATAGCCCTTCTCGTGGAAATCGACGACCGACTCGGCCGGCAGAGCGACGCCGTCCGCGAGCGGGCGCATGCGCCCGACGCCATCGGCGATCTTCGTCACATGCATCTCGACGCGAGCGGCGGCGTCCGCCTCCACGCCCAGCAGCCGGTCCTCCGTCTTGCCCTCATTGCGCAAGGCCAGATAGCAGGCGCCGATCTTCACCCCTTTGGGCGGCGTCGCGCACCAGGCGCGCTCCACCTCTATCGCGGCCGCGGCCGGCGCCGCCAGCGTGGCCGTCGCGAAAAGAGCCAGCGGAAGCGAGAGCGCCCATAGAGCGCAATGCCTCCGCAACGTCCGGAATCGCTTGAACGTCCGGAATCGCTTGGAGGTCGAAAGGTCGCGCCGCCGCGGCGAGCCGATGATCATGTCTCGAGCCGATCGTTGAACTTGCCCCTCGGCGCCCCGTGCGCAACTTTTGCGCCAGCGCTGCGAGAGACACCAGAGCCGCCACACATAGCGCGAAATACGCGCGCGCGGCGAGTCTGCGCGCGAATCCGCGAAATGACCGCTGCACAGTCGTATCGATTTCGCGCGCATCGCGACGATCACGATCGAACGCATGTCCGTTCACTTTCTGCACGCGACGTCCGGTCGCATGCGCAACATTCGCCTTCACGTTGACCTATATGCGCAATTGCTGTTTTCGATAAGACGACGCGGCGCCCGCAGCCGCGAGATGGAGCGCCTTGCGTGACGAAGAACGCGCCGATGACGCCGCGATCCGCCTCTCCCGACGTCGAAGCCGCGACGACCGTCGTCGCGCCGCACAGGCTCGCTCGGCTCGCGATCGACGCGGCGAACGGCCTCGCGGCTTTTTGCCGCCTCGTCCTCGGAAGCGCGCCGGCCGAGCGCGGCGAGATCATCGAGCGCGTGACGATCGAGAATGGCGTCGTCCGCGTCGCGCATTACAGTCGCGGCCGGCTCGTCGATCAGCGACGCATCAAAGCGGAGGAGCTGGTCATAGAGCGGCGCCTCGATCGCGCGCGTCGCTGCACGCATGTCGAGATCACCACGGCGGGACGCCGGCTCGAGATCGGGCGTCATTCGACGCCGGCGGAAAAGGAGAGCGCCGTCGAGAGCCTCGCCGCCGGCCTGCGCGGCATGGCGGTCGAGCCGCGCATCCGCACCACATTCGCAGAGGCGCTGCGCCGCGCGCCCGGCGCCGGCATGCGGCTCGCGGCGCGCTTTCGTCGTTTCATTCGCCGACGCGGCTCGCGCCGCTCGAGCGGCGTCTCGGTCTCCATCCCGCCCGAGAGCTCCGCTCGTCCCAGCCGCCCGGCGAGCGTCCGCGCCGCGCCGGGCGGCGAAAGGCGCATTCCCGCCGCTCTGCGCTCGCGGCGATGGTGGATCGCGACGGCAGCCGTCATCGTTCTCGCGAGCGCCGCGGCGCCGCGCGTCGCCCCGCATCGCAACGAAGCCCCGGCGCGCGCCTATGCGCCGTCCTTCCGTCTCACCGCGACCAATGGCGATATCGTCGATGAAAAGACGTTGCTCGGACGGCCCTACGCCATTTTCTTCGGCTTCACGCGATGTCCAGAAGTCTGCCCGACCACCATGCTCGAGGTCGCGCGCGCGGCCAATGAGGCGGACCCTTCCGGCGCCGGCTTCGACATTCTCTTCGCGACGCTCGATCCCGAACGCGACACACGCGAGACTCTCGCCGATTTCGTCTCCTCCTTCCCGCGACGCATCACCGCCTTGCGCGGCGGACCGGAGGAGACAGACCGCGCGGCGCAGGCGTTTCGCGTCTATCGCCGCAAGGCGCCGCTGGAGGGCGGCGATTACACGATCGATCACACGACGCTCGTCTATCTCGTCGATCGCGACGGCCTCATGTCCAGCGTCGCCTCCTTCACCGAGCGCGGCGACGAAGCCGCGAAAACGCTGAAAGATTTCATTCGCCGCCAAAGCGCTCCGCAGCGGCGCGGCCGCTCCCGCCGCATCATTCAGCGTGAACGAAAGCTTGCGCGAGGCTCGCGACAACATGCCGCATGCGCGACAAGGAGCGTCGCTTGACGCTTTCCTGCGCCGCTCGTACCTTTGCGTTCCGAACGCCTCAGAACACTTTGCGCGTTCCGAACGCTTCAGAGCATTTGCCTTGAAAATCCCGGGCCGGACACATTCCAGAGTCGAGCGAGCGACCCTCGGCATGGTCGCGGCGCTGCTGTTCCTACTGCAGACCGTCGGCGTCGGCTTCGCCTCGGGAGCGACCGCCAATAGCGCGCAATCCTCCGGCGTGGTCTGCGCGTCCTTCAAGGCCGACGCAGCCAAAAGCGATACCGCTCCGAGCGAGAATCATCATATCGGCCCTTGCTGCATTCTTCATTGCAGCTCGGCGATAGATGTCGAGCGCGAGATCGTCCTCGTCGTTATCCTCCCGCTCGAAATATCTTCCGACACGCCGGCGCCGATCTATGTCATCGACGCGGTCGCCGCCGCGCCCGAGCTGCGGCCTCTGTTTCCACGCGCGCCTCCAGCGCCTCTCGCCTGAACTCCCCCACTCTCCTTTTTGAAGATCGATGGCGGCAAAGCGCCGTCGAGGGATTCACGCGAACTGCGCCGATCATACGATCGCGCGCGCAGCTGGAGGCTATTGTCATGAGCATCGCATATTTCAGGGCCGTGAGCGTCGGCGCTCTCGGCGGTATCGCCGCTTTTCTGGCTCTCGGTCCCGCCGCTCCCTATGGCGCGCAGCTCTTCGCCGCGCTCATCGGCTGGGCCGGCTACGCGCATTTGGGCGGCAAGCTCGAAGGGCTGAAAAAATCGGTCCCGTATAATCTGCTCGGCGTCGCTCTCGCCGCTGTGGCGCTTCTCGCCGCCAACCATCTTCCCTATGGCGAGGCGATCGGCGCCCCGGCATGGACGGCGATCGCTGTGGCGGTCACGCTCGTTGCTCTCGTGCTCTCCGCCAAGCTGCCGGCGCTCGCCGAATGGCCCGTCTCGCTCGCCGCCTATGCGACGCTGCTGGCGACGACGCGCGCCGACGAGCTCGCCGCGCTCGCTCCGACCAATCCCGCTCTGCTGGCGGCCCTGTCGCTGATCGCCGGCGCGATCCTCGGCTATGCGGCGGAGCAGCTCGCCGAAGCGCTGTCGAAGCTGCCTCTGCCCGGCCAGAAAGCGCCCTCCGCCGCGCGCGGCTGACCACGCCGCCAGAAGCGCGACGTCGAATGCTCGCCCGCGCGCAGCGCGAGCGAGCGCCCTCGCATGAGCGGACACGTCGGCACGACGCGCCATGCCCTGACACGCAAAAAAATTCGGGAGGATCGCTTTTGAGCGATATGGCGATGAGATCCCCCTTGCTCGGCCATGCCGCCGCCTCTGTCATAGAGATGCGCAGCGCCGAGGAGACCGGCTTCTATGGAGTCGACCGTCCCGGCGTCGCCTGGGATTGGATGAAGCAGACGGGGCAAGCCCCCGCCGGCGCCGATTGGGTGCGCCCACAGGTCGCCGAGGCCTGGGCGCGCTGCGTGGACGACCACGCTTTGCCCCCCGGCGCAGAATTCGCCCCGCGCCAACGCCGCGACGATCGCGACGCGACGGAGCTCGACGCTTGGCGCAATTCGGTCGGCGGCGTCGCCGGCCGGCTTTCGGCGCTCGTCTACGAGCTGCGCGCGCTGCTCGACGAGACCAATGTCGCGCTGCTGCTCGCCGATCCCGCCGGCGCCCTCGTGCAGCTGCTCGACTCGGGCTCGCGCATAACGTCCGGCGCCGCGCAAATGGCGCGCATCGGCGCCGATTGGAGCGAGGCCAGCCTCGGCAATAACGGCGTCGGCACGGCGAGCCTCTTGCGCACGCCGATCGCCTTCGACGGCAAGGAGCATTTCAACGGCGCGCTGCATCGCTTCGCCACCGCCGGCTGCCCCATCACGGCGCCCGACGGCAGCCTCTGCGCGATCCTCGGCATGGTCTCCGACCGTCGCGACGCCGCCAAGCTCGCCCTCGGCTTTCTCGAGATCGCCCGCCTTCTGCTGGAGGCGAGCCTCTTCGACCGCATCGCCTCCGACGGCTATTTGCTGCGCCTGCGCGCGACCCGCGACGCGGAGCCGCGCTTCGCCGACGAGGGCCGCATCTTCATCAGCGCCGACGGACTCGTTCGCGGCGTCGATCGCGCCGGCGTCGAGACGCTTCGCTCCGACCATCCCGCGCTCATCGGCCAACACGCGGCGACCGCGCTCGGCGTCGATCTGCCCGCGCTGGTCGCAGCGCATGAGAGCGCGCGCCTCATTCCGCTCGCCGATCCGCGCAACCAATTTTCAGTCTTCGCCGAAGCGCATCGCTGTCCCAAGCGTGAGAGCTATTCGACATCGCCGCGCCGCGCGCCCGACCGCGCCGACGCCGCGCCGCGCGCGCCGGAGGCTCGAGCCGATTGGAGCGACAATGTGCTGGAGGCGGCGCTGCGCAAAGCCTCCGGCTTGCAGGAACGCAATATCCCGATCCTCATCACCGGCGAGTCCGGCGTCGGCAAGGATCATCTCGTGCGCCGCCTGCACGCCGGCGGTCCGCGCAAGGAGCGCCCGCTCGTCGCCATAAATTGCGCCGCCATTCCGCGCGAGCTGATCGAGAGCGAATTGTTCGGCTATGAGGGCGGCAGCTTCACCGGCGCGCGCGCCAAGGGCAAGGCCGGCAAATTCGTCGAGGCGGACAAGGGCATATTGTTCCTCGACGAGATCGGCGACATGGCCGCCGATCTGCAAGCGACGCTGCTGCGCGTCCTCGATTCGAGCGAGGTGGTGCCGATCGGCTCCAGCAAGCCGATCCGCGTCGATGTGCGCGTCGTCGCCGCCACCAATCGCAGCCTGCAGGAGATGGTGCAGAAGGGGACGTTTCGTCGCGATCTCTATTATCGGCTCAATGGCGTGCAGCTGTGGCTGCCGCCACTGCGCGAGCGGCCCGATCGGCTCGGGCTATTGGCGCAGCTGTTCCGTCTCGAGCGCGAGGCGCTGGCCGCCCCCGAGGAGCTGCGCTTCTGCGATGAGGTGTGGCGCATTTTCTTCAAGCATCCATGGCCCGGAAACATACGCGAGGCGCGCAATGTGCTGCGCTCCAGCATCGCCGTCGCCAAGGGACCGCTCATAGAGATCGACGATCTTCCGATCGACTTCATTCAAGAGCTCGACTTCGACAATCGCAACGTCGGCGGCGCGCCGCCGCCCGCCGCGATCATCGACGAAGCCGTCGAAAGCGAGGCGGGATTCGACCTCTCCGATTGGGAGGCGCGCGCCGTGCGGCACGCGCTCGCCTCCGCAAAGGGCAATATCGCCAAAGCCGCGCGCAGCCTCGGCATCACGAGAGCGACGCTCTACCACAAGATGGCGCGCTACGGCCTGCGAAGCGATCGGCGAATCGTCTGCAAGAGGTGACGCGATGAAACCGGAAGATCGCGCATTTTTAGAAGAAACGGCGCGCGCGCTCGACGCTTCCATGCGCGAGCTCGAGCAGGAGGCCGAGCGTCTGCAGGAGGTCGTCGGCGACGAGCGCGCGCAGGAGCTGCAAGCCTATCTGCGCCGTGAGTTCGAGCCTGTCGACATAGAGGAAATACGGCGCACGCTCGATTTCGACGATCGCCGCTTGATCTCCGTGTGGATACGCATCGAGCGCAATCGCGCGCGCCGCGTGGCGGCGGGACGCAGCGCCATGACGCTCAACGCCGGGCGCGAGGACATAGACATAACGGTTTTCGACAAGCCGAACAAAAAATAAAAGGAAACGCGCGCGGCGCCGCGGCGGAGCGCCGCACCAGTGGAGGATCAGAGTCGTGGCCAGAAATATTCGCTTCGGCGACCCCGTTCGCAAGCGCCTGCTCGATGGAGTCGACTTTCTCGCCGACGCTGTCGGCGTGACGCTCGGCCCCTGCGGCCGCAATGTCGTCATCGAGCATCGCGCCTCCGGCCTGCCGCCGGTCGCGACCAAGGACGGCGCCACTGTGGCGCAAGCGGTGGAAGCCGCCGGACGCACGGAGAGCGTCGGCATAAATCTCGTGCGTCAAATGGCGACGACTGTCGCCAAAGAGGCCGGCGATGGAACGACGACCTCTGTCGTGCTGACGCGCCGCGTCGCCGCCGAAACGCGCAAAGCGCTCGCCGCCGGCATGAATCCGCGTGACATTACCATTGGCATGGAGCGCGCCGCGCGCGCTGTCGAGGCCGATCTCCTGCGCCGCGCGCGGCGTTGCAACGATCAGCGTTCGCTCGCCCATGTCGCGACGCTCGCCGCCGGCGGCGATGAAGGCATAGGCGCGATCGTCGCGCAGGCGCTAGCGCTCGCGGGCGAAGGCGGCGTCGTCGATGTCGAGCTCGGCCATGGCGTCGCCGACGACATCGAATCCGTCGAAGGCATGCGTTGGGAACAGGGCTATCGCTCGCCCTATTTCATGACCGACAGCGCGCGCAAAGTCGCCGAGCTCGAGAACCCTTACATTCTCGTCTATGATCGCGTCATCAACGAATTTTCCGAGCTGGTGCCTGCGCTGGAGCTGGTGCGTCGAAGCGGCGGCAGCCTGCTCGTCGTCGCCGAAAACATAATGGAGGAAGCGCTTCCCGGACTCTTGCTCAATCACATTCGCAAGAATCTCTGCTCCATCGCCGTGAAGGGGCCGGGCTATGGCGACAGCCGCTATGAATATCTTCTCGATCTCGCCGCGATCACCGGCGGCCGCGCGATCATGGAAGCCTTCGGCGAAGATATTTCCAATGTCACGATGGAGCATCTCGGCCGCGCGCGACGCGTCGTCGTGCGCGAGGACGACACGCTCGTCATCGGCGGCGAAGGCGATCCGAACGTCATCGCCGATCGTCTCGCCTCGGCGAAACGTCAGGCCGATTGGATCGTCGAAGGCGACGCCTCCAAAGGCTCGCCGAGCGGCAAGCGTCACGAGCTGGAAAATCTACAGACGCGCATAAAAGCCTTGTCGGGCAGGATGGCGACGATACGCGCCGGCGGCTTGTCCGACGTTCTCATCAAGGAGCGCATGCAGAGAATCGAGAACGCGCTCAATTCCGCGCGCGCCGCGCAAAGCGATGGCGTCGTCGCCGGCGGCGGCGTCGGGCTCTATCGCGCGCGCGCCGCTCTCGCAGAGCTGCGTGGTGAAAATCTCGATCAGAGCCACGGCGTCGCCATCGTACGCGCGGCGCTCGACGAGCCGATCAGGCGCATAGCGGCGAACGCCGGCGTCGACGCCGATGAATTCTTGTTCGAGCTGCGGCGATCCAATGATGATTTCTGGGGAATGGATATGCGCAGCGGCGCCTGCGGCGATCTCTTCGCCGCAGGCGTCATCGATCCCGTGCGCGTCACGCGTCTCGCATTGCGCAATGCAGTCGCGACAGCGGCGTCGCTGATGACGGTGGAATGCGCTGTGACTCATATTCCGGTGAGCGATCCGACATTCGGATTCGATGCGCGCCGCGCAGCCGAAACGCGCGAAGATCCGCGCGCCTGAATGCGCGCTCGATCGCCGCGATCTCTTTAACGATCGCGGCGATCGAAACAGGCGATGAAATTCGTGCGTATGCTAATTTGACAGCTGTATCGAGCGACGCCTTCGAATATCGCCGCGCTCACGTCATATGACTTTCACGATCCTTTCGAATCCCTTGCAAACGCTACGATTCAGCAAAATCACCATCAGTGGCACAGGGCTTGCCATAACAATAAATGTCGTCGCTTTCGCAATAGATGAATTGCCGACGACATCGACATTTTCCACTTCGAAAGTTTGGAAAGCGGCGCACACATTCGGATTTGTCGACCGTCAATAAGGCGGCGAATCCGAGAAACAAAAAGTCTGTGAGGAGGAAAAGCATGGCGATCAGTCTCGCGACAAAAGCGGCGACCGATGCTCTGAAGGTCAACCGCGCTCCGGTCGGCGTCGAGCCGCAGGAGGTTCACAAGTGGCTGCAGAGCTTCAACTGGGACTTCAAGGAAAACCGCACCAAATACGCCACCAAATATCACATGGCGAACCAGACCAAGGAGCAGTTCAAGGTCATCGCCAAGGAATACGCCCGCATGGAGGCGGCCAAGGACGAGCGCCAGTTCGGCACTCTGCTCGATGGTCTGACCCGTCTCGGCGCCGGCAACAAGGTGCATCCCCGCTGGGGCGAGACCATGAAGGTGATCTCGAACTTCCTCGAGGTCGGCGAGTATAACGCCATCGCCGCTTCGGCCATGCTGTGGGACAGCGCCACCGCCGCCGAGCAGAAGAACGGCTATCTCGCTCAGGTGCTCGACGAAATTCGTCACACGCATCAGTGCGCTTTCATCAACCACTATTACTCCAAGCATTATCACGATCCGGCCGGCCACAATGACGCCCGTCGCACCCGCGCGATCGGCCCGCTGTGGAAGGGCATGAAGCGCGTCTTCGCCGACGGCTTCATCTCCGGCGACGCCGTGGAATGCTCGGTCAATCTGCAGCTGGTCGGCGAAGCCTGCTTCACCAATCCGCTGATCGTCGCCGTCACCGAATGGGCCTCGGCCAATGGCGACGAGATCACGCCGACGGTCTTCCTGTCGGTGGAGACCGACGAGCTGCGCCATATGGCGAACGGCTATCAGACGGTGGTGTCCATCGCCAATGATCCGGCGGCGGCGAAATATCTCAACACCGATCTGAACAACGCCTTCTGGACGCAGCAGAAGTATTTCACGCCTGCTCTCGGCTATCTGTTCGAGTATGGCTCCAAGTTCAAGGTCGAGCCGTGGGTGAAGACCTGGAACCGTTGGGTCTACGAGGATTGGGGTGGAATCTGGATCGGTCGCCTCGGCAAGTATGGCGTGGAGAGCCCCCGCTCGCTGCGCGACGCCAAGACGGACGCCTATTGGGCCCATCACGATCTCGCCCTCGCTGCTTACGCGCTGTGGCCGCTCGGCTTCGCGCGTCTGGCTCTGCCGGACGAGGAGGATCAGGAGTGGTTCGAGGCGAACTACCCGGGTTGGGCCGATCACTACGGCAAGATCTACAATGAGTGGAAGAAGCTCGGCTACGAGGATCCCAAGAGCGGGTTCATCCCCTACGCCTGGCTGCTGCAGAACGGTCACGACGTCTACATCGACCGCGTCTCGCAGGTGCCGTTCATTCCGTCGCTCGCCAAGGGCTCCGGCTCGCTGCGCGTGCACGAGTACAACGGCAAGAAGCATTCGCTCACGGATGATTGGGGTGAGCGTATGTGGCTGTCGGAGCCGGAGCGCTACGAGTGCCACAGCATCTTCGAGCAGTATGAGGGCCGCGAATTGTCCGAGGTGATCGCCGAGGGTCATGGCGTTCGCTCCGACGGCAAGACGCTGATCGCCCAGCCTCACGTGCGCGGCGACAACCTCTGGACGCTCGAGGACATCAAGCGCGCGGGCTGCGTCTTCCCCGATCCGCTCGCCAAATTCTGATCTGCAATCGGCGCCTCTCGCGTCGAATTGTAACGGGCTCCCGGCGCGCTTCGCGCGCGCCGGGTCCTCGGCGGGCGACGTGCGTCCGTCGACAAGCACGAACCACGAAAAATCCCTTAGGTGGAGGACGTCTGAAATGTCACAGCCTCAGAGCTCTCAGGTTACGAAGCGAGGTCTCACCGACCCGGAACGCGCCGCGATCATCGCCGCCGCGATTCCGGATCACGCGCTCGACACGCAGCGCAAATATCACTACTTCATCCAGCCGCGCTGGAAGCGCCTGTCGGAATATGAGCAGCTGTCCTGCTATGCGCAGCCCAATCCTGACTGGATCGCCGGCGGCCTCGATTGGGGCGATTGGACTCAGAAGTTCCACGGCGGCCGTCCGTCCTGGGGCAATGAGAGCACCGAGCTGCGCACGACCGACTGGTATCGCCATCGCGATCCGGCCCGTCGCTGGCACGCTCCTTATGTGAAGGACAAGTCGGAAGAGGCGCGCTACACGCAGCGCTTCCTGGCGGCTTATTCTTCCGAGGGCTCGATCCGCACCGTCGACGCTTATTGGCGCGATGAGATCCTCAACAAATATTACGGCGCGCTGCTCTACAACGAATATGGCCTGTTCAACGCCCATTCGTCGGTCGGCCGCGACTCGCTCTCGGACACGATCCGCCAGTCGGCCATCTTCGCGGCTCTCGACAAGGTGGACAATGCGCAGATGATCCAGATGGAGCGTCTGTTCATCGCCAAGCTCGTGCCCGGCTTCGACGCTTCGACGGACGTGCCGAAGAAGATCTGGACCACCGATCCGATCTACGCCGGCGCGCGCGGCGCGGTGGAAGAGATCTGGCAGGGCATTCAGGATTGGAACGAGATCCTCTGGGCGGGTCACGCCGTCTATGACGCGACCTTCGGCCAGTTCGCCCGTCGCGAGTTCTTCCAGCGACTGGCGACGGTCTATGGCGACACGCTGACGCCCTTCTTCACGGCGCAGTCGCAGACCTATTTCCAGATCACGCGCGGAGCGATCGAAGATCTCTTCGTCTACAGCCTGGCGAATGATCCGGAGTTCGGCGCGCATAACCGCACCTTCCTCAACGCCTGGACCGAGCATTATCTCGCGCGTTCCGTCACGGCGCTGAAGGATTTCGTCGGCATCTACGCCAAGGTCGAGAAGGTCGCGGGCGCGACGGATCGCGCGGGCGTCTCGGAAGCGCTGCAGCGCGTCTTCGGCGATTGGAAGGTCGATTACGCCGACAAGATCGGCTTCAAGATCGACGTGGACCAGAAGGTCGACGCCGTTCTCGCCGGCTACAAGAACTAAAGGAAACGCACCTATGTCCAGCGCACATAACAATTACAACGCCGGCATCATGCAGAAGTCCGGCAAGGCCTTCGCGGACGAGTTCTTCGCCGAGGAGAATCAGGTCGTCCACGAGTCCAACGCCGTGGTTCTGGTGCTGATGAAGAGCGACGAGATCGACGCCATCATCGAGGATATCATCCTCAAAGGCGGCAAGGCGAAGAATCCGTCGATCGTCGTCGAGGACAAGGCGGGCTTCTGGTGGATCAAGGCCGATGGCGCGATCGAGATCGACGCGGCGGAAGCCGGCGAACTGCTCGGCAAGCCGTTCTCGGTCTACGACCTTCTCATCAATGTGTCGTCGACCGTCGGCCGCGCCTACACGCTCGGCACGAAATTCACCATCACCTCGGAGCTCATGGGCCTCGATCGCGCCCTGACCGATATTTGATCGGCTGACGATAAGGATTGCCACAATGGCGAAGAGAGAACCGATCCACGAGAACTCCACTCGCACCGAGTGGGAAGGAAAGATCGCCAAGCTGAACAGTGTGGACCAGGCGACGAAGTTCATTCAGGACTTCCGCGTCGCCAATTCCTCGCCGTTCCGCAAGAGCTACGATCTCGACGTCGATTATCAATATATCGAGCGCAAGATCGAGGAGCGTCTCTCGGTGCTCAAGACCGAGAAGCTCTCCGTCGCGGATCTCGTCACCAAGGCGACGACCGGCGAGGACGCCGCTGCGGTGGAAGCGACCTGGATCGCCAAGATGAAGGCCGCCGAGAGCAAATATGCGGCGGAGCGCATTCATGTCGAGTTCCGCCAGCTCTACAAGCCGCCGGTTCTGCCGGTGAATGTGTTCCTGCGCACCGATGCGGCGCTCGGCACCATTCTCATGGAGCTGCGCAACACCGACTATTACGCGACTCCTCTCGAGGGTCTGCGCAAGGAGCGCGGCGTCAAGGTCCTGCATCTGCAGGCCTGACGGCCTCCTTCACAAAGCAGAGATCGAACGTTCGGGCGGCCCTCCGCCCGAACGCCTTCGCGACAAGGGAGAGAAGGCCATGGCGCAGTGCGCGGAACAAGCGGCGGAAGAGCAGCGGATTCTGATTCACGCAGATTCACGCTACGCCGCCTATACGATGGACCTCGATTACATGTGGCGCTGGGAGATTTTGCGCGACGGCGAGTTCGTCCAGGAAGGCTGCTCGCTGTCGTTGGATTCGGCGCGTGAGGCGGTCTCCCATGTGCTCCGCTTCTTCCAGCGGCAGGACGAGGCGGCGGCCCGTCCCGGCGACAATAGCGCGGAGATCAAGCGTCTGCTGCAGTCGCTCGGCACGCCGATCCCGATCGATGATCGCAACGAGACAACGAAAAACGAGCTGGCGCAGCCAGAGTAGCAAGGGCGGAAGACGTATGTATCAGATCGTCATCGAGACAGAGGACGGAGAAACCTGCTCCTTCGAATGCGGACCGAGCGAGGACGTCATTTCGGCAGGGCTTCGTCAAAGCGTGATTCTTCTTTCTTCCTGCCGCGCGGGCGGCTGCGCGACCTGCAAGGCCGATTGCACGGATGGCGATTACGAGCTCATCGACGTCAAGGTGCAGGCGCTGCCGCCGGACGAGGAGGAGGACGGCAAGGTTCTTCTGTGCCGCACCTTCCCGCGCAGCGATCTGCATCTGATCGTGCCTTACACCTATGATCGCATCTCCTTCGAGGCGATCCAGACCAATTGGCTGGCCGAGATCGTCGAATGCGATCGCGTGTCGTCCAATGTCGTGCGGCTCGTGCTGCAGCCTTTGACCGCCGATGGCGCGGCGCCGATCGCGCTGAACTTTGCGCCCGGGCAATTCGTCGACATAGAAATCCCGGGCACGCACACGCGCCGCTCCTATTCCATGGCTTCGGTCGCGGAAGATGGTCGGCTCGAATTCTTCATTCGCCTGCTGCCGGACGGCGCCTTCTCGAAATTCCTGCAGACGCAGGCCAAGGTCGGCCTGCGCGTCGCGCTGCGCGGACCGGCGGGCTCCTTCATGCTGCACAAGAGCGAGCGGCCGCGCTTCTTCGTCGCCGGCGGCACGGGACTGTCGCCGGTGCTGTCGATGATCCGGCAGCTGAAGAAGGAGAGCGACCAGCAACCGGCGACCTTGTTCTTCGGCGTCACCAATTATGAGGAGCTCTTCTATGTCGAGGAGCTCAAAGCGCTGCAGAACGCCATGCCGAGCCTCGATGTGCAGGTCGCGGTCGTCAATGCGAGCGAGGCGAATGGCGTCGCCAAGGGAACGGTCATCGATCTCATGCGCGCCGAGCTCGAGAAGCTGCGCGGCAAGCCGGACATTTATCTGTGCGGCCCGCCCGGCATGATCGAGGCGGCCTTCGACGCCGCGGCGACGGCGGGCGTGCCCAAGGAGCAGGTCTATCTCGAGAAATTCCTGGCGAGCGGCTGAGCCGCGGCCGAACGATCTTCGCTCGGCCGCGCTCGCCGGGCGGGGCTCCCGACTTTTCTGCCCGGGGCGACTCGGGCAGTTTTTTGTTCGCGCTCGCCAGAGCGCCATCCGATCCAATTGGATCAGATGGCGCTCTAGCTTCTTTCGTTGGGCGCGAATTCTGATCGATCGAACGAAATCGTTCGATCGGAAAGCGCGCTAGAGTTTGAATCCGCTGGGGCGCGGGAGTAGAACAGCCGCGCCGGCCCAATGCGCCGGGAACAGCGGAGCCCGTCTTGTCCCATTCCGTCACCGAGGCCATAGAGGCGATCGGGCGCGGCGAGATCGTCGTCGTCACCGATGACGACGATCGCGAGAACGAGGGCGACCTCATCATCGCCGCCTCGCTCTGCACGCCTGAAAAAATGGCCTTCATCATCCGCCATTGCTGCGGCATCGTCTGCGCGCCGCTGACGCTGGAGGAGGCGCGGCGGCTGCATCTCGCGCCCATGGTCGCCGCCAATGACGCGCCGCTCGGCACCGCCTTCACCGTCAGCGTGGACGCGCGCGAGGGGCTCACCACTGGCATTTCCGCCGAGCAGCGCTGCAACACGGTGCGCGCGCTCGCCAATGGCAATCGCGGCCCGCATGATTTCGTGCGGCCCGGCCATGTCTTCCCGCTCATCGCCAAGGACGGCGGCGTGCTGATGCGCTCCGGCCATACGGAGGCGGCCGTCGATCTCTGCCGTCTCGCCGGCCTGCCGCCAGTGGGCGTCATTTGCGAGCTCGCCAATGACGACGGCACGGTGATGGCCGGCAAGCAGATCGTCGATTTCGCCGCGGCCCATGGGCTGAAGATGATCTCCACCGCCGATCTCATCGCCCATCGACAGGCGCGCGAGAAGCTGGTGGAGCGCGTCGCCAGCTTTCCGGTCAAAACCTTCGCCGGCGAGGCCACCTGCTACGCCTATGTCAGCGCCTTCGATCCGGTGCAGCATTTCGCCTTCGTCGTCGGGCAGATCGGCGACGGCAAAGGCGTGCCGGCGCGGCTGCATCGCGCCGATATCATCGCCGACGTGTTCGGCGGCGCGGATGCGATCCGCCGCACCATGGAGCGTTTCGCGGCGGAAGGACGCGGCGTGCTGGTCTATCTGCGCGACGGCGCCGCCGGCGTTCCGGTCAATCCGGTCGTCTCGGACAGCAGCTCGGAGGAGGCGCGCACGGCGCAATGGCTGGACGTCGGCCTCGGCGCGCAGATTTTGAAGGATCTGGGCGTCACCTCGATCCGCTTGCGCACCTCTAAGCCCAAGCCGCGCACCTATGTGGGCCTCTCGGGCTTTGGAATAGAGATCGTGGCGGTGGAGCCGTTGGACTGACGGAAAAACCCCTCTCCCCGCTCGCGGGGAGAGGGAGAAGAAAGCCCTCAGATCACCACGACATTCGCGCCGACCTTGACGCGGCTGTAGAGGTCGATCGCGTCTATGTCGCGCATGCGGATGCAGCCGGAGGAGACGCTCTGGCCGATCTTCTCCGGCTCATTGGTGCCGTGAATGCGGTAGAGCGTGTCCTTGCCATTCTCGAAGAGATAGAGAGCGCGGGCTCCGAGCGGATTGTCCGGGCCGCCGGGCAGGCCGCCGGCGTCCGCCGTCGGCTGCAGATGCGGCCAGCGCTCCAGCATGTCCTTGGGCGGAATCCAGCGCGGCCATTCCTGCATGCCGCCGATCACAGCGCGGCCGGTCCAGCCATAGGCTTCCTGCCCGGTGGCGACGCCATAGCGGATCGCCTTGCCGTTCGCCTCCACGAGATAGAGGAATTTATTCTTCGTATCGACGACGATGGACCCCGGCGCCTCGCTCGTCTTGAAGTCCACGAGATATCGCTCATAGGCCGCGCCGACATCCGCCGTGGGCACCAGAGCCATGAATTGTGCGTCGCGTCCGCTGAGCTGCGGATCCGGCAAGCGCGGCCCGAACGCGGCGTTACAGCCAGCGAGCGAGACAGCGAGAACGACCGCGACGAAACCCTGCCTCGAATCCATGAACGCGCCCTTTCTCAACGCCCGAAGCATCTATTTAGGAATTTGCTTACCATAAACTTACTGAACGGAAACATCGGTTCGCAATAATTCCCGACCTGTTGCCGCAACGCAACGGCGGCGGACGGTCCGATGCGCTTTTTTGAGAATTTTTCCGGCGCCCTCCCGGCGCGGCGGCGTGCTACAAGGGCCTCGACTTCTTTGGCAGGGCGACTTCTTTAGCGAGAGTCGAGAGCGGCTGGCCATGACGAGGACCCTGTTCTTCACACATGAGAGCGGCCTCGCGCATAATATGGGCGCGGGCCATCCCGAGCAGCCCGAGCGGCTGCGCGCCATAGAGCGCGAGCTCGAGGCCGAGCGGTTCCAGCATCTCATCCGCGTCTCGGCGCCCGCCGCTCAGCGCGCCGCCCTGCTGCGCGTCCATCCCGAGAGCCATTTGCGCGCGATCGAGAAAGCCGCGCCGCGCGAGGGGCTCGTCGCGCTCGATCCCGACACGCTGATGTGTCCCGATTCGCTCGAGGCGGCGTTTCATGCGGCCGGCGGCGCGACCGCGGCCGTGGACGAGGTGATGAAAGGGGCGGCGGACAGCGCCTTCGTCTGCGTGCGCCCGCCCGGCCATCACGCCGGGCCGACCACGCCCATGGGCTTCTGCATTTTCAACAATGTCGCCATCGCCGCGCGCCATGCGATCGCCGCCCATGCCGCGGAGCGCGTCGCCATCGTCGATTTCGACGTTCATCACGGCAATGGGACGCAGGAAGTGTTCTGGGCGGATCGGCACGTTCTGTTCTGCTCCACCCATCAGGCGCCTTATTATCCCGGCACGGGGGCGACGAGCGAGACCGGCGAGTTCGACCAGATCGTCAACGCCCCGCTCTTCGCGGGGGCGACGGGCGATGATTTCGTCGAGGCGCTGACGACGCGCATCCTGCCGCGGCTCAAAGATTTCGCGCCCGATCTGGTGCTGATCTCGGCCGGCTTCGACGGCCACAGGGACGATCCGCTCGGCGGCCTGCGCTTTACCGAGCGCGACTATAGCGAGGCGACCAAGCGCATCATCGACGCCTCGCTACGTAGCGCCGATGGGCGCGTCGTCTCTCTGCTCGAGGGCGGCTACGACCTCACGGCGCTCGGCCGCTCGGCGGCGGCGCATATTCTGGCGCTGATGGGCGCCTGAGAAACGAAAAACGCGCCGCTCGAGGGCGACGCGTCGGTAAATTCAGGGCGAAGCGGGCGGTTCGTCAGCCCTGGCGGGCCTTGAAGCGCTTCTGCACCTTATTGATGACATAGACGCGGCCTTTGCGGCGCACGAGCTGGTTGTCGCGGTGACGCGCACGTAGAGACTTCAGCGAATTGCGGACTTTCATCGGTCGATCCCCGGGCAAAATTACATGTAGCCGGGATCACCGCCCAGCGCCTCGTGGGCGCAGCCTATGCCCGATTTCGGCTCCGCGATCAAGCCCTCCGCGCCTATTCGTCGCGCGCCGCAGCGCAGCAGATTGACAATGGCCGAGCTCCCGGCGCATTATCGACGTTATGTTATAACATATGCTCTCGGGGACGAGATACATGGAAAACTCTTCTATCCGCCTCACTCTATCGGGCGGAATTCTCTTGGCGGCGCTCGGCTCCGGCCCGGCGGGCGCGCAGGAGGCGCTGCCCGAGATCGACATCGCCGCGCCGAGCCCGATTCGACGCGCGCCGGCGACGGCCCAGCCCGCCGCGCCAGAGACGCGCGGCGTTCTCCCCATAGTCGCGGATCAATTCGCCACTGTGACGGTCGTCGATTCGGACGAGATTCGCCGCTCCGGCGGCGCGACGCTCGGCGATCTCCTCTTCGACAAGCCGGGAATCACCGGCTCCAGCTTCGCGCCCGGCGCCGCCAGCCGGCCGATCGTGCGCGGCCTCGACGCGCATCGCGTCCGCATTCAAGAGAACGGCCTCGGCTCCAGCGGCGTCTCCGAGCTCGGCGAGGATCATGGCGTGCCGCTCGATCCGCTCGGCGCCGATCGCGTCGAGGTGGTGCGCGGCCCGGCCACATTACGCTGGGGCTCGCAGGCGATCGGCGGCGTGGTCAACGCCACCAACAACCGCATTCCCGAGGCCCTGCCCTGCCGCGGCGACGAGACTCTCCCCGGCCCCTGCACGCGGCTGGAAACGCGCAGCGCGGTCTCGACGGTCGACGCCGGGCTGGAGCAGGCGGCGCTGGTCGACGTCGGCCAGGGCAATTTTGCTCTGCACGCCGACGCCCACGGCCGCCGCACGAGCAATTACGCAATTCCCTCCTACCCTTATCTCGCGCCGACCGATCCGGCGCCGCTGGTCTTCGGACGCCAGCCCAATTCCTTCATGCGCTCCGGCGGCTGGTCGGCCGGCGGCTCCTACATCTTCGATCGCGGCTTTTTCGGCGCCTCGGTCACGCAATTCGAGAGCGTCTATCGCATCCCCGGCATGGATTCGACGGAGAGCCGCACGCGCATCCAGCTGCGGCAGACGAAAGTGGCGGTGAAAGGCGAATATCGCCCGCCCGCCTCCTTCATCGAGGCCATTCGCCTCTGGGCCGGCGCGAGCGATTACAATCATCACGAAATCGGCCTCGAGGGCGGCGCCGAGGGCATACAGCAGACCTTCACCAATCAGGAGCAGGAGGCGCGGATCGAGGCGCAGCTCGCGCCCTTCGATCTGCGCTTCGCCAAGCTCACCACCGCATTCGGCGTGCAGGGCGCGCATCAGCGGCTCACCGCGCCCGGCGCCGGCGGCAATCTGTTCGATCCCACCGACTCGCACAGCATCGCCTTCTATCTGTTCAACGAATTCCAGCTCACCCAAGCGCTGCGCCTGCAGGTCGCCGGCCGCATCGAGAGCGTCGAGGCGACGGGCCAGACGCCCGATCTCTTCCTCGATCCGACGACCTCCTTCCAATATGATCGGCATTTCACGCCCAAGAGCATCGCCGTCGGCCTGCTGCACGATCTGCCTTTCGACACGGTCGGGAGCGTGACGGCGCAGCATGTCGAGCGCGCGCCGCGGGGGCCGGAATTGTTCTCGCACGGCGTCCATGACGCGACGGGAACTTTCGACATCGGCAATCCGCTGCTCGGAATAGAAGCGGCGAACACGGTGGAGGTCGGCCTGCGCCGCGCCAAAGGGCCTTTCCGCTTCGAGGCGACGTTTTTCTACACGCATTTCGACGGCTTCATCTATCGCCGCCTCTCCGGCGAGACTTGCGCGGATGATTTCGACAGCTGCTCGCCGGCCGGCGCCGGCGGCCCGCTCAATCAGGCGCTCTATTCGCAGCGCGACGCCAATTTCCGCGGCGGCGAATTCCAGAGCCAATGGGACGCGCTGCAGATCGCCGGCGGAATCCTCGGCGTCGAAAATAAATTCGATGTGGTGCGCGCGACTTTCTCGGATGGGACCAATGTGCCGCGCATTCCGCCCGTGCGCGCGGGCGGCGGCGTTTTCTGGCGCGACTCCAATTGGCTGGCGCGCGTCAGCTATCTGCACGCTTTCGCGCAAAACAACGTAGCGACGATCGCCGAGACGCCGACCAAGGGCTATAATCTGCTGAAAGCCGAGATCAGCTATAGGGTCACGCTGCCCAAGGGCGAGTTCCCCGCGCGCGAGATGAGCGTCGGAATCGTCGGCGACAATCTTCTGAACGCCGACATACGCAACAGCGTCTCCTATAAGAAGGACGAGGTTCCGATGCCCGGCGCCAATGTGCGGCTGTTCGCGAATTTCGTGTTCTAGCCGGCGCTCTCTCGAACTCTGCTCGCGAGGTCTCGGCGCGGAGGCGAGAGCTGCGCGACCTCGCGGACAAATTTTTCGCTTTCCTTCTTCCCAGCCGATACGGCCTTCCTACTGTAAGCCGTCTCTTCACTCTTGCGCTCGCTCGGACCTCGGCGTCGACGAAAGCGAATGCCCGAGCGAAAGGAGACAGCCATGAACAAGCGGAACATTCTCGCTCTGGCGACGACGATGGCGCTCGCGGCGAGCCCG